>NZ_PJBR01000004.1:0-60775 GCF_002863625.1 Pseudoalteromonas sp. MelDa3
GATTTCTAGTACTAATACCAAACCTGCATAAATATTTGAGCAACTTAACGAATTAAATTTCACTAAAACGTTGTTAAAAATTTTTATTTAGAACAACTAGATACAAAAATTTTCGCCTAGTTCTAGCGTGATTTTCTTAACGTTAAATAGACCTCACATATAAGCAGATTGGTATAACATCACTTTATTACAAAACATCAAACTTCCTATGGGATATAAAATTAAGCATGATTAAACAGCTTTTAAGAAATTTACTATGTAGTTATTTGGCCTTAATAAGTTTTAGCTCATTGGCTCAAAGCAATGATGAATATGATAATCTATTGATTGAACTGCAAAAATTAGTTTCTGAAAAGAAATATACTCAGGCTTACGAAAAAAGTAACAGTGAATTTCAATACTTAGGTGAGCCTGTTTATGATTTTTTACTTGGGGTCTCTGCGCTTAAAACAGGAAATGCGGCACCTGCTGTATTTGCTTTTGAACGCGTGGTTGAAAACAACCCTAGATGGTATGAAGCTCGCTTGTACTTAGTTCGTGCTTATTTAACCGTTAATAATTTACCTGCTGCCGATACTCAAGCTTTAATACTGATTAACTCACCTAACACACCTAATAACATAAAGTCTTCGGCACAGTCGTTACTTGATACAACCACACTTAAAAAGCAAGAAGCTGGGCGTTCTTATAAGCAAAATATTGAGCTTGCACTTGGCGTTGATGGCAACGTAAATGCGGGTACGGCAGAAAATACGATTATAATTCCTAATATTGGTGAATTTTTATTATCGCCAGAAAGTAAAAGTACGCAAGACAACTATGCGCGACTAAATTACAGAGGAAAGTACTCTCACCCCATAGATCAAAAAAGTTTAATCACTTTGAGCGTTAATACCGGGTGGTACAAGTTTGCAGAACTCAGCCAATACGATCGTATAAATGCGCATATTAGTGCTGCCTATCAATATAAACAAAATGACATAAGTTGGTTTGCACAAGTATCGACGACTCCATTAATGCTTGATGGCGATCTTTATCGTACTGAATCAGCTTTAACAGCAGGTGCTAGTTATAAGCTGAATACACAAGTTAATTTATTTAGCTCTGCGACTGCGGGTGTTTTAAACAATAAATTTGATGAAAAGCTCGATAACTCATTTTATGCGATAAATGCGGGTGCTAGCTACGCAACTCGAAATTGGTTTCAAAGCTTAAGCATTAACGCTAAAAATGAAGAAGCCGATATTACTGAAGGTGAATTTAATAGCCGTAATATTACGAGTTTGTACTACCAAGTGAACACTCAACTAGCTCAACATTGGCAGTTGTTATCTCTTGCTGGATACCAATGGATTAATTATAAAGATGATCACCCTTTATTTTTACAAGAACGTGCCGATAACCTCTTTATGTTCTCAACTTCTGTTCGCTACTTAGTTAATCGTGATTTAGCAATACAGTTGGCTGCCAACTATCAAGATAAATCCAGTAATATTTCTTTATTCGAATATGACCGTTTAGATATCAATTTAAGCGCTTCTTACTCATTTTAATTTAAGGTATTTATGAAACATTTACTCCCTGTAATTACCACTTTACTTTGTGTAAGTTTTTATACACAAGCAAATGATCCTGCTGGTAAAACTATTTTAGCGCGAGGCTCTGTACTAGCGGTTGATGGAAGCTCTGAACAACAACGGCAGTTGCAGCGCAGAGATACCGTTTTTGGTGTAGATCGCATTACGACTGGAGAGAAAAGCAAAGCGCAATTTTCAATGTCGGATGGTGGTTTAATCGCTTTAAAAGAAAATTCAGAACTAAATATTGCTAACTATGAATTTGATGATAATACCCAACAAGGTTCTGCTTCTATTGAGTTACTTAAAGGTGGTTTACGCTCTATTTCGGGTGTGATTAAAAAAAATGGCGGCTCTTATAATGTAAAAACCCCTGTTGGCTCTATTGGTATACGTGGAACACATTTTGAAGTTCAGCTCGTTGAAGGCAATGTGTTTTTAGCTGTATGGGATGGCGCAATAGATTTAACTTTAGAAAATAATAGCGTGGTTTCTTTGGGTGATAACGAGGCATTTTCGTTTGCACAAATTACAGCCTCTGGTGAAGTATTAAAAACGACGCGTGCGGCACGTGTGTTTGATCAAAATATAGTAACGATCGACCCTAAAGATGACAACGAAGAAGAGACTGAACAAGCATCTGTAACTGAAGTTGAAGTAAATGCTTTTGAAGCAGATACAGATACTATGGATATATATTCTGAACAACAATTTCAAACAGTTAGCAGCGCATCTTTAGTCGATCAAATAGCTCAGCGCCAAGGTGTATTTAACTATGAAGCATCAAGCTTTAATGTAAATTCGAGTGTGGGTGCTGTTACTGACTTTGCTATGACTATGGCTGTTGATTTTGATAATGGCACAGTGCCTGATGGCGAAATTAGTTTTAATGACGCGGGCGGAAATTGGTATGCGGCTTACAGCGGTTTAATAAATTTAAGCGAACTTGACTTAGCCGTTACATTTGCATCCCATGGCAACAATAAAGCCGAGGGCGATGTTGATGCAATATTTTTGAATGACTTAGACAATATTACTGGCAACTTTAATCTTAACGAAATAAATAATCCTGATGTAAATGCTAGCGGTTCTTTTAAATTAGAACCATAAACACATTGGATACAAAGCTTTTATTATGGAGTATTTAAAATGACAGCAAAAAATATATTTTTGCTTGGTTCTATGGTGTTTTTGTTAAGTGCCTGTGGAGGCTCAGAAGAAAGCCCTGCTCAAGAGACAATACAATCACCTACGGCTGAAGTAGTAACGCCAACGGTGACTAGCTATATAAATTTGGCTGATGTTATAGCGAGCAATCAAACCAAAAATACAAAAGTTTTAGGTGCTGTCACTTCAAGTAGAGGAGTAGTTGGATCAAGCATAGCTAATACACGCGCTAATATTGTTTTTTCACAAACAAACGAAACTGTGCAAGGCAACGTTTCTTTTTTACTTGAAGCTTCGGATACTGATGGCATTGCTGAAGTTAGTTTAGTGCTCCCTAGCGTCAATAAAAGCATATCACTGTGTTCTTCTGATTGTGGTTTTGACTACGAAAAATCAATTATAGGCCTCAGCCCTGTGCTTTATGGCGTAATTCCAGGAGAGATACGCCTAGAAATATGGATAACTGACACTTTAAATAATCAAGTCCTTGCTGATGCAATTACTTTTAACTGGCAACCATATCAAATTGAAGGTGTTACAGCTCAGCGAGACGAAGATAATATTAATCTTTCGTGGCAAGCTAACCCCGAACTTAATCGTTATAACGTTTATATTGCAACTCAAGCTGGAGTTTCATCTACTAATATTAATGAATTAGAAAACGGACAACAATTTTTAAGTATTCAAGATACTGCATTAAGCATTACCGAGTCACTTACAGATAAAAGTTATCAAGTACTTATTACCGGTATTGATGGCAGTGGTGAAAGTGGCTTTGCTAATATAATAAACATAGCACCAGTGGGTGGAGAGCTTGCATTTGCACCAGAAGCTAATGCCGATCAGTTTCAGATAAATGAAGATCAAACTCTGCAAGGCAACGTTCTAACAAATGATACGAATCAATACAGTGGCGATTTACGTGTAAATGCAGATGCATTAATTCTACCGCAGCATGGCACCATTAATATAAATGAAAATGGGGATTTTACTTATATCCCTATTGCAAACTTTAATGGTGAAGATGCCTTTAGCTATCAAGTTGCTAACGAGTTAGGTATGACAGATACCGCAGTTGTAGAGATAACTATTTTAGCTGTTAACGACGCCCCTATTGCGCTTGATAATACTTATAACATTACAAACAATGGAACCTTAGTTGTCCTATCGCCTGGCTTACTTATTAACGATAGCGATATTGATTTAGATAACTTAACTGTTGATACAACGCCTGTTAGCGAACCGACAAGAGGACAATTAACCCTTTTTGATAATGGTAGCTTTGAATACCAAGGCGAGCAGAACATGCAAGGCCAAGACAGCTTTCAGTATAGAGTTGTTGATGCACAAGGTGCTCAGGCTATTGCAAATGTAACTATTGTAAGCTCAAACACTAACGTAGCCCCTGTAACAAAAAATGATAGCTATAGTTTAAGCGAAGATGAAACACTTGTGGTTACAGCAGCCAATGGTGTGCTTAGTAACGATACTGACCCAAATAATGACAGTTTTTCAGTCGATGAAACATTTATTGTGGCACCAACACATGGCCAACTATTATTAGCAATTGATGGCAGCTTTAGTTATGTGCCGGATGCTAATTTTAATGGTGTTGATCAATTTCAATATCAAGCTATCGACTCATTAGGTGCAACCTCTACAGCCACAGTAACTTTAGTAATAAACAGCGAACCCGATAGCCCTGTCGCACAAAATGATACCTATCAATTTAGTAAAAATAAACTATTTGAAGTAACAGTACAAAATGGCTTATTAATTAACGATTTTAATATTGAGGCTGGCGATTTATCAGTTAACACCACGGCAATCAATGCAACTCAAAATGGCGAGCTTACATTAAAAGTTGATGGTTCATTTACCTACCAACCAGACTTAGGTTTTATTGGTGTAGATAGCTTTACTTATTCAATTTCAAATGAGCAAGGCTTAACTGCAACAGCTCAAGTAACATTAAGTGAAAGCGGCGTTAATACTTTTCCAGAAGCCAATAACGATCAATTTACGTTAGACGAAGACAGCTCTGCATCTTTATTAGACGTGCTAGCTAACGACACTGATGCAGATGGCGATACGATTAGTATTTCGAACATAGAAAATATTGCTGGAGAAGCGACTATTGTCGCCGGGAAAATACAGTTTACTCCACCAGCAAACTTTTCAGGTGAGATAGTACTAACTTACACCATTACGGATGGCTATAGCACTGATAATGAAGGTATAAACGACAGAACAGCAAGTGTGACGATTACCGTGACACCCGTCAATGATGCCCCTACTGCAAATACTGATTCAGCAACGATGAACGAAGATGCTCCTGCGTTATTAGTTAACGTACTAGCTAACGACTCCGACATTGATGGCGATACTCTTACAATAACAGCTGCTACTGCAGATGTAGGTTCTGCATCTGTTGTTGATAATAAAATCCAATACACGCCTGCCGCTAATACAAATGGAACAGCAATTATTAGCTACACAATAAGTGATGGTAATGGTGGTACTGCAACTACAAACTTATCAATAATTATTACTCCTGTAAACGATACTCCTATTGCAAACGCAGACTCAGCGACAGTAGATGAAGATGCAGCGCCAATACTAATAAACGTATTGGCAAATGACTCTGACGTGGATGGTGATAGCCTCACTATCAGTGCAGCCTCGGCAGATACGGGTTCGGTCTTAGTAGTTGGCAATCAAATTCAATATACACCGGCAGCCGACGACAATGGCGTAGCAACAGTTACTTATACTGTAAGCGATAGCAGCGGTGGTGACAGTACAACAACGTTAACTATCACTATTACCCCCGTAAACGATGATCCAATAGCAAACGCCGATTCGGCTACCATGGCTGAAGATGCAGCGCCGATACTAATAAACGTATTGGCAAATGACTCAGACGTGGATGGCGATAGCCTCACTATCAGTGCAACCTCAGCTGATATTGGTTCGGTCTCAGTAGTTGGCAATCAAATTCAATATACACCGGAGGCTAACTCAAATGGACTCGCAACTGTTGTTTATACGGCAATTGATAGCAACGGTGGTGCCAGTACAGCAACACTATCTATTACTATTACTCCCGTAAACGATGAACCCATTGCAAATGCCGACACGGCGACTATGGATGAAGATGCTGCGCCGCTACTCATTGATGTGCTGATTAATGATACAGACGCTGATAGTGATAGCCTAAGCATAACAGCAGCGTCAGTCGATAGCGGTTCAGTATTCGTTGTCGATAACAAACTACAGTACACACCGGCTGCAAATAACAACGGTATTGTTGTTGTCAGTTATACTGTAAATGATGGGAATAACGCTACAGATACTGGTAGTTTATCAATTACGATTACTCCTATTAACGATGCTCCAGTTGCGTCAAACCAAGGTTTTAATATTAGCGAAAACGCAACCGATGGTGACACTATTGGGACTGTTAGTGCCTCAGACATTGAGAACCAAAATTTAAGTTACACCCTACTCAGTGGTGCTCCCATATTCGAAATAAATAATGATTCTGGCTTATTAACTGTAAAAGGTGAAAGCCCGTTTGATTTTGAAACAACTCCTCAGTACATATTGAGCCTAGCTATTACTGACGACGGTACGCCTAACGAAACAACTACTATTAATATAATAATTGATGTCACTGATGATGCGGAGTCTCTAGTTCCTGTTGAAGATGAAACATTTGGTCGTCCTATAACAGGTGAACTTGAGCTTTCGGGTGTTTTTTCAAGTGGTGAATTTAATGACAGTATTGAGCTAAATAATAACCTTTACTTTGTAGGTTTTAGTAATAACAGCAACAAAGATATTGTTATTGCTTCCTATACAACGAGTGGTGTAATAAATACAGCATTTAACAGTGATGGCGTTAAAGTATTAGATTTAGAAAATGATGAAGAAGCAACTGCTATTATCTCTGATGGTGCAAGCCTCTTTGTTGCTTACACTAGTTTTGATGGCACAAATACCGAAGCATGTTTGTTGAAAATGAATACCGCTGGCGTATTAAGTAATAACTCTGGAGATAATAATTCAGGTATTCACTGTACCGCATTAGCAAGCACTCTCGTTATTAATGACCTTGAGTTTAGCGACAATAAAATTCAAGCTGTTGGTAAGTCATTTAATGGTAACGACGACGATAGCTTATGGATAAAATACGATATATCTACACTCGCTTATGAAGCCGGAAGCCCTAAAATTGTCGATGTGAGCGGTGCTAATAGAGATGACGAAGCGTTTGCTATTAAAAACTTTAATAGCTCTGATCTTATGGTTGCCGGCAGTGTAACAAGTGCAACTGGCGATAAAGACGTACTTATTCGTTATTTAATTTCTGATGGTGAAAACAACGGAAGTTTTAATGGTAGCGCAGCATTATCGTTCGACTTGTCTGAGAATAATAAAGATGACGAATTATTTGCAATTGGCGGTGCTAAAAACACCGACTTTACAGCTTTTGCAGGTGGTTACATAACTCGTAACAGTGGTGAAAAAGAAGCCGTGGTTTTGGCTATTGATAAAACGGGTACTCTTATAACGAGTTTTGGTGATGCAGGTACTGCTATTTACGATATTGATGGTAACGGTGGTGCAGGTAATGGTGGCGCGAACGTAACAGGCGTAAAATACGAGCCAATTAAAAATGGAATTACTTTATCTGGCACTACCGGTGTTTCAGCTAACGAAAAGTTATTTTCTGCCCGTATTTTAACTTCAGACGGCTCACTTGATAGTACTTATGGTGCATCAGGTATTAATATCATTTCAGATATCAATGGAAAACAATTTGCCAAATCAGCAACTATAGATGCTAATGATACTGTATGGATATCGGGTGTTGTTGACGACTCAACCACCAAACCATTTGTTGCTGCAGTTGACGAGCAAGCCACATTATTTACCAACTTTGCAGACGTTGGTTATCTTGCTTTTGATACTATAAGCGCAGAATCTGACGATCAATCAATGCACGTTTTACAACTTAGCAATGACCCTCATGCCGGTAAGTATATTCTTGCATCAACGGCTAAATCGGACTCAATTACTAAGTTAGTATTAACACGCTTTACGAGTGCGGGTGCTATCGATACTAGCTTTAGCGAAAGTGGCCATAAAGAAATTGCCATAGATTTAAGCGCATCTAATATAGCGTTGGTTGAACACAATAGCGGAAGCTTATTTATTGCGGGATCTAAAAGTAAAACTGACGGTGAAGAGGGCTTTATAGCTAAAGTTGATCAAAATGGTGATTTAGATACCTCATTCGCCAGTGATGGTATTTACTATACTACTATTTCAGGTGCTGAAAAGCTTAACTTAACTGATTTAGCACTTCATGATGGCGACATTGTTGCAGTTGGCTCTGTAGTTATAGCTGATACTCCTAGCTCGTTTATCATGATGCTAGATTCTGACGGTACACTTGACGATAACTTTGGTAGTAATGGAACAATTATAGGAATACCTTTTGAATATTATGAAAGTGTTTTTATTAATGATGATAATATTTTTATTGGTGGTAAATCTGTATCAGGTGCCAGTTCAGAATTAGTAGCATTAAAGCTCGACTCCGACGGCGAGCAAACCTACAAATACACAGGTGAAACAACCACTGATACCGAGAATAAAATGGTAAAAGTTTTAGTCGACGAATCAAATAAATTATATTTAATTGCAAACATTGTAGATACGCCTAATAAAGCCAGTATTACGCGATTACTTGCATCCGGAGTAATTGATGACAGCTATCCGTTAGGCCAATACGCGTTAGCTTCAACGGGGGATACCGAAGTAAAAAGTGCCGTTTTTGATAGCAACAACAATATCGTTTTAGTTGGTATGGGCAATAATAAAGGTATGTTGGCACGTATTTTAGCTGATGGCACAATTGACGATACGTTTGGGGCGAATAGCAGTGGATTTTATGAAGCAAACCAATGTACCAGTACACATGTATTTACTTCAATCATCTTACAAAATGACACCCAAGTTGTTGTAAGCAGCACCTGTAATGACACTAACTCTAACAATGTTAGTATTTCTAAATTCAATTTTGTAGAAGATGGAGCTTAGCCTTAAATTATGAAAGTTGAATTTTTTGGTGTTAGAGGCTCAATGGCTTCAGCAGGAAGTAATACACACATTTTTGGAGGAAATACCTCATGTGTGTACATCGAACAAAATAATGGCAAAGATCTCATTTTAGACTCTGGTACCGGTATTGTAGAGCTCGGTACACGTTTACTAGAAACACAAAGTCCTATCAATATTTTGCTAACGCATAACCATTGGGACCATATTCAAGGGTTTCCTTTTTTTAAACCTATTTACCAACCCAACCGCGATATAACTATTACTGTGGGTAACGTTGATGATAAAAAAAGCCAAGATGCCATATTAAAGCAAATGAGTGGTTCGTACTTTCCGGTGTGTTATCAAGATTTACCTGCCAGCATTACGCTTAATACTGATTTATCGTCTCAAAAGCAATTTACACTTAATGGTTTTTTGGTTTCGACTGCTCCACTAAATCACCCTGGCGGTGGGACTGCTTATTGTATTAAAGCGGATGATAAAAAGGTGGCTTACGTTACCGACAATGAGCTAAATCCGCCAGAAAAAGCAAACACAAGTATTAGCGAATGGGTCAATTTTATTGAAGGCGCTGATTTACTAATTCATGATGCTCAATTTATAGATGCAGACTTGCCTCTTAAACATGGTTGGGGGCATAGCACCATAGATCAGGTGGCTGAGCTTGCTATAAAAGCGAGTATTAAAAATGTGGTTATTATTAGCCACGATCCATCAAGAACCGATGAACAGTTATTAGCTATAGAAAAATATTTACACACGCAGTACGCTCAACAGGTAAAAATAGAATGCGGCCGAGAAGGACGAGTTTTTGATTTTTAGTCTATCAAGGAGCGTTACTCATTAGCTCCTTAAAACCAATTACTTCAAAGCACTTTTTCATTGGCGCTGTTATTACATTATTAATTGCATCAATAGAGCTATTTTCAACTGGGTCGCTTGCAAAGTTAGTGAACCGCGTAGAAGGTATAATATACGACTCTCGGTTGTTACTAACACTTTCAGAGACGCCTAGGCGTATTGATGAAACCGTTGTAATAATTGATATCGATGAAAAGAGCATGCAAGAACAAGGACGCTTTCCTTGGAGTCGCTCAAAAGTAGCTGACCTTGTTACAAAGCTTACTGATGCAGGTGTTATTGTTATTGCATTCGATATATTTTTTTCTGAACAGGAAGAAAACCCTGTTACAAAAATTATGTCTGAAATTCCTGATTTATCAAAAAAGTACACCATCCCCTTTGCTGAAATTACTAAACAAGTCGATGCAGACACAAAACTAGCAAGCGCATTATCTAAAAATGATACTGTTCTTGGTTTTTTATTAATTGATGAACAACTCACTAATCAAAACTTGCCAGCTAAAAGCAGTGTTGTATGGGCAAATGCGGATCATACTAATTCACAGATAAACCAGTTTCCTGGTGCTATTGTAAATATTCCTCAGTTACAAAATTCTACAACGGGTACCGGTTTTATCAATGCACATAGCGATGAAGATGGCTTTATACGTAAAGCAGCTCTTATAAATCGAGTTGGCAATAAGCTCTACCCTTCTTTAGCACTTGAAGTTGCTCGACTTTATACCCTTGCTGAAAACATAGAAACTCGTTCCAATATATTAGATGGTATAACGTTATTCGAAGGTATAAAGTTTCAAGATAAGTGGATTCAAACTGATGAATATGGGCAAATATTAATTCCTTACAAAGGGCGTGCACATAGCTTCCCTTATTATTCGGCTACCGATATTTTGACCAAAAAAATTGGTTTAGAGGAATTAGAAGGCACAGTAGCCTTTATTGGCACATCGGCAATTGGACTCGCTGATTTAAGATCAACACCTGTTGGTTTACAGTATCCCGGTGTTGAGGTACATGCCAATATATTTGAAGGGTTAATGCACCCAGAGCTACTGCCATCTAAACCTAATTGGTCACTGGGAGCAAGCTTGCTCATCATTGCATTAACGGGTAGCGTACTGTCGTTTTTTAGCCACGGTAAGAGCGCACGTTTTATTATTGTTTTGTCTCTTACAGTCACAAGTGTCGTTATATTTTTAAACGTTTATTTATGGTCAGTGCAAAAAATTAGTTTACCTTTATTAATGCCCCTTTTACTCATCATTATATTAGCGGGTTATTACATCATTGTTGGTTCTATCGCTGAAATGAAACATAGCCGAAAAATAAAATCTATGTTTGACCAATATATGCCTCCTGAGCGTATAAATCAGATGATATTACAGGGTAAAAGTTTATCTCAAAAAAGTGAGCGAAAAAATATGACGGTGTTGTTTGCCGACATTCGTAGTTTCACTTCACTATCAGAAAGTATGTCGCCCCATCAGTTAAGTGAATACTTAAACGAATATCTTACGGCTATTACCAAAATCATATTTGATCATAACGGGACTATTGATAAGTACGTAGGCGATATGGTGATGGCATTTTGGAATGCTCCACTAAAAGACGAAAACCACGCTCGCCATGGTGTTGAAGCTGCTATGGGTATGATAAACGGGTTAACGCAAATAAATCAGTTATTTGCAGAAAACAATCAGCCTGCAATAAAAATTGGTATCGGTTTAAGTACTGGCGATATGAATGTAGGTGATATGGGTTCGGTTTACCGTAAAGCCTATACAGTTCTTGGTGATACTGTTAATTTAGGTGCTAGAGTAGAAAGCTTGACCAAATTTTATGGCGTAGCTATTCTTGTTACAGAAGAAACGATGAACGAATGCCCTCATATTTCATTTCGTTTAATAGATAAAGTACAAGTTGTCGGAAAAACAACGGCTATACAGTTGTTTGAGCCTATAAATTTTACAGATAAGCTCGATGAAGAACAGTTAAATGAAGTTAAAAAATCACAGCAGGCCATGACGCTTTTTTATAATAAAAACTGGCCACAAGCGCTTAGCTTATTTAAAGAACTACACAGCACGACCGTATTTAGCTCTGACGTTTATACCATTTTTATCGAACGTATTAAGGGCACTGATTTGCAAACACTAGCTAAGGATTGGAATGGTGCCTTCAAACATACTAAAAAGTAGTAAACATATGCGACAGCACATTAAAGACAAAACAAACCTTCAGCATTTTATCGATATTAGTATTAGGCTAACAACAGAAAAAAACTCGTCTAAGTTACTTGATGAAATACTGCAAGTTGTGATGTCGATAGCAAATTCTGATGCTGGCAGCATTTACTCTATTACCCCAAACAAACAACTCAAGTTTGAAACGGTAATAAATAAGTCATTAAATCTTTATTTAGGTGGCACTTTAGGGAGCCCTGTAGATTTTCCTAATATAGATCTTTTTATTGATGGCAAACCAAACGAAACAGCTATTGTTGCCCACTCTGCAAATTCTGGCGAAGTGATTAACATTCCTGACGTGTATGATGCCCTGCCCTTTGATATGAGCGCAGCTCGCAAAATGGACGCACGCACGGGTTATCGTTCTGAGTCCATGCTAACAATTCCTTTAAAAGATCACGAAGATGACATTATTGGTGTAATCCAGCTTATAAATGTAAAAGATGCGCAAAATAAAAACATTCCTTTTAGTGAAGAGCTTGTCACTCTAATTCGATCTTTTGCCTCTTTAGGCGCTATTTCACTAACTAACTCAACACTAATTAAGGGAATGGAAGATCTTTTTTCGACCTTTGCTGAAACAATTGCGATGGCAATAGATGAAAAATCTCCTCATACCGGTGGCCATTGTAAACGAGTGCCAGCACTCACGTTAATGCTAGCTGATGCCGTGCATGATATAAATAAAGGCCCTTTGGCTTCATTTTCGATGAGTGAGGCCGACCGGCATGAACTTGATATAGCAGGCTGGTTACATGACTGTGGGAAAATCGCGACTCCCGATCACATTATGGAAAAGTCGACAAAACTAGAAACTATTTTTGATCGAATAAAATATGTAGATGCTAAATTTGAAATAATTAGCCGAGATTTAAAAATAGCGTATCAGCAAAAAATCATCTGTGCGATGAAGCTGCAAAAACCTATCGAGGTTCAACAATTTGAACGCCTACTTGATACCGAGCTTAAACAGTTGGCATTAGACCGTGCATTGTTACAGCGTGTGAATGTAGGGGGCGAGTTTTTAGGTGATGCAGAACTTGAGCACATTGAACGCATTGCAAACAAATACCAACTCGTTATAAATGATATTAATACACCATTGCTCTCAGCTGATGAAGTTGAAAACTTAACAATACGAAGAGGCACGTTAACCGAAGCCGAACGTGAAGTAATGAAACGTCATATGGATGTAACTAAAAATATTTTAGATGCCCTGCCGTTCCCTAAACACTTAAGCAATGTGACTGAATATGCTTTAGGTCATCATGAAAAACTTGACGGTACTGGTTACCCAAGAGGTTTAACCAAAGAGCAAATGTCGGTGCCTGCAAGGTTAATGGCTATTACGGATATTTTTGAAGCGCTATCTGCGGTAGACAGGCCCTACAAAAAAGCAAAACCGGTCAGTGAGTGTTTATTTATTTTAGGGTCAATGGTTGCTAAAAACCATCTTGATGCTGACATTTTTGCTATTTTTATTGAGTCACAAGTCTATAAAAATTATATCAACGAGTATGCTAACCCTGAGCAGCTAGATGAGATAGATTTTGATAACTTACCCGGTTATACACCTATAAGTTAGCACCTATAAGCCATGCCTTTATTCAAAATGCGCTTATTACAGCCTATACCTATCCAAACAAAAAAATGCCACCTTACGGTGGCATTTACACACGGGGTTATTTCTACTTATAGAAATCCTTTTACTTTTTATTTGTTTTTTTATGTTGTTTTATTAACAAAAAATATGTTCCCAAAGGTAGCATTTAGCGCTTTGGGTAGCAACAGTAAAAGGTAAAGTTCATATATCTGCCATATTAACGTCATAAAAAAGCGCGAAGTAAATTCGCGCTTGTATACTTAACTGCCGTTATATTTTAATACAAACGTATTTTTCTTCTAGGTACTCATCCAGCCCTTGATGCCCACCTTCTCGGCCCAAACCAGATTGTTTAACGCCACCGAAAGGCGCTACTGGGTTTGATATAACACCTTCATTTACACCTACCATACCAAATTCAAGCCCTTCACTAATTCGGTAAATTTGCTTAATATTTTGGCTATAAAAATAGGCTGCTAGACCAAATGGTACATCGTTAGCAAATGCAAGCACTTCACTTTCTTCATCAAAAGGAATAACCGTTAATACTGGACCAAATACTTCTTCGTGGTAAATATCCATGTCAGTAGTTACGTTGTTTACTATTAATGGGTTTTGAAAGCTGCCACCTAAGTCACTACTATCGCCAATCAACGTAGCACCTTTATCGAGTGCGTCTTGTACTAACTGTTGTACTTTCTCTTTGGCTTTAGGGTAAATAAGCGGACCAATATCAACATCGTCTTCAAAACCATTTGCCACTTTTAACGCTGCAACCTTAGGCGTGATTTTTGACAGTACTTTGTCGAGAATATTACGCTGTATAAAGATACGGTTTGCAGCAACACATGCCTGCCCACTATTTCTAAATTTAGCCGCCATTAGCCCTTCTACAGCTTCATCTAAATCTGCATTATCAAAAATGATAAAAGGCGCATTGCCGCCAAGCTCCATCGAGGTACGTTTAATTGTGTCTGCACATTGCGATAGCAACTGCTTACCTACACCGGTAGAGCCGGTAAATGTAAACTTACGCACGACTTCTGAGTCAGTCAGCATTTTACCTACTGTTTTGGCATCTTGTGAAACCAGTACATTAAATGCACCTTTAACAAAACCAGCTTGATCGGCCAAATAAGCAAGTGCGATAGCACATAGTGGCGTATGTTCAGAAGGTTTAAGTATAAAGCTACAGCCCGCAGCGTAAGCTGGAGCTACTTTACGAGTAACCATAGCAACAGGGAAGTTCCATGGCGTAATACCAGCAACAACACCTACAGGCTGCTTAAAGCTAGTTAAACGATGCGAGTTATCTGTTGGCGGAATTACATCTCCGTAACTACGTTTGGCTTCTTCTGCAAACCATTTGATAAAACCTGCACCGTAGTTAATTTCGCCAAGCGATTCTTTGAGCGGCTTGCCTTGCTCTTTGGTCATTAGATCTGCAAGTGTTTGTTTGTGTTTTATAACTAGCTCATACCAGCGCATCAGCGTTTCGCTTCGCTCGGTGGCATTTGTCGCTTTTAATTTAACAAAAGCCCCTTGAGCTGAGGTTATTGCGCTATTTACACCCTGCTCGTCAATATCGCTTACTTCAACAATACTTTTTTCGGTAGCGGGATCGTTAACGCTAAAGTGCGTATCAGTCTTATAAAATTCGCCGTTAATAAATGAGTCTGAGAAAATAAGATTACTCAAAATAAACCTCCGAAATAGATTTTAGGGATTGGGTTGAACTCTTAGCAGCGGGTTTACCCCGCGTTTATATAATCTGAAAAATACGTGATCATTTTGATGTTCAAGTTTGAGATTAGAAAAATTTAACTTAAAACGTTTGAGATTTAAAAACGCGACATAAAGTCGCTGCTACGTGTTTATAAATGCTTTTTTGAAACAAAAAAGCCGCTGTATCAAACAGCGGCTTTTAATATATACATCGTTAAAAACTAGTGCTCTTCATTAACGATATTGAGATTGTACTTAGGTATTTCAACCACTAAGTCTTCATCTCTTATAATTGCTTGGCAACCAAGGCGTGACTCAGGCTCTAAACCCCATGCTTTATCTAGCATGTCATCTTCTAGCTCATCACTCTCTTGTAGTGAATCAAATCCTTCACGAATCACTAAATGACACGTAGTACATGCACACGACTTTTCGCAAGCATGCGCAATGCTAATACCATTTTTAAGTGCAGCGTCGAGTACCGTTTGGCCTGTAGGAGCTTCAATTGCAGCGCCGTCAGGACATAATTCAGGATGTGGAAGAAAAACAATTTGTGGCATTCTAATCTCTCTTAAATGTTGTCTACTGACTGCCCTGTAAGGGCCTTTTTAATTGATGCATCCATTCTACGCGATGCAAAGTCGCTACTCGCATTATCGACTTTTTCGATAGCTGCTTTAATTTCGCCAGGCTCTTGTGCATTTTCGCGCACTTTTACCAGTTCTGCAATTTCAGCGCGTAAGTTAGCAAGTTGCATATCGTCAAGTAATGCAGCATCGGCTGCAAGTGACGCATTAAGCGCTTCTATTACGCGTAACGCTTCTACTTGTTGCTCTTTAAGCATACGTGCTTGCATGTCGCCTTTAGCGTTGCTCATTGACTCTTTTAGCATGTTAGCTACTTGGTCATCAGATAAACCAAACGAAGGTTTAACTTGAATTTCAGCTTGTACGCCTGTTGATTTTTCCATTGCTGAAACACTTAATAAGCCATCTGCATCAACTTTAAAGGTTACACGAATATGTGCAGCGCCTGCCGCCATTGGTGGAATACCTTTTAAGCTAAACTTAGCAAGCGAACGACAATCATCAACAAGCTCACGCTCACCTTGCAGCACATGTAATGACATGGCTGTTTGGCCGTCTTTAAACGTCGTAAATTCTTGCGCGCGTGCTACCGGAATCGTCGTATTGCGCGGAATGATTTTTTCAACCAAACCACCCATAGTTTCAAGACCTAGCGATAACGGTAATACATCAAGTAATAACATGTCAGAATCGGGCTTATTGCCAATTAACACGTCGGCTTGAAGCGCAGCACCTAAAGCGACAACACGATCAGGGTCGATTGAAGTTAGCGGCTCTTTATCAAAAAAGCTTTGTACTTGGCTACGTACCAGTGGCATACGGGTTGAACCGCCTACCATAATAACTTGCAGTACTTCGTCGTTTTCTATGCCAGCATCTTTTACAGCACGACGACACGAACGCAGTGTTTTTTTAACGAGAGGCATAGCCATTTCGTCAAACGTTTCGCGTGTTACTTCTACTGTGTATTTTTGATCGTCAAACTCAAGACCCACGTTTACTTTAGCGTATTGGCTTAATGCTTCTTTACACGCTTTTGCTTTATTGATGAATAAACGTAAAACTGAAGGTGACAACGCTGACACACCAGTTTGCTGCTTAAAGTAATCAACAAGTAATGAGTCAAAGTCATCACCACCGAGACTTGAGTCGCCGCCAGTTGCCATTACTTCAAACACACCTTGGTGTAATCTAAGTACTGATATATCAAATGTACCACCGCCTAAATCGTAAACAGCGATAATACCTTCTTGGCCAGAATCTAAACCATAAGCAACGGCTGCTGCTGTTGGCTCATTTAATAAACGTAGTACGTTAATACCAGCCAGTTCTGCGGCATCTTTAGTACTTTGGCGTTGTGCGTCATCAAAGTACGCTGGTACTGTGATTACAGCCCCTAAAATTTCTTGGTTGCCAAAACTTTGCTCAGCTCGTGCTTTTAATGCAGCTAAAATATGGCTTGATGCTTTAATTGGACTGATTTTACCTGCCGCAGTTTCTATTGCTAGCGCACCATTGTGCTCACAGAACTCATACGGTAGTTGCCCATAACTTTGCTCTATTTCAGCCTGAGTTTTACCTAAAAAACGCTTAACCGAAATAAGTGTATTAGCAGGGTCTTGCGTTGCTGCTTGTGCAGCTTCTGCGCCAACAGTAATACCGCCTGCTTGATAACGAACAACCGACGGTAACATAGCCGCGCCAAGATCATCAGTTAACGTGCGGGCTTCGCCACTTTGTACTGTTGCAACTAATGAGTTAGTTGTACCAAGATCAATACCAATAGCTAGTTTATGTTCGTGTGGTGCCGCGCTCTGCCCCGGCTCAGCAATTTGCAATAATGCCATAATGCTCTTTAAACTCGTGTTGCTCGCTTTGCAGCAAGTAATTAATCGTCAAATAAACTGTCTTCAATACGCTCTAGTTCGTCACGTAACTTATAAACAAACTTCAGTTTACGAATATTATCTGCGGCAAGTTGATATTGCTGCTCATCGTTACTTGCGAGTTGCTCGGCAAGTTGTGCACTGTACTGCGTGTTTAGTTGCTTAATTTGTTTTTCAAAATTTGCAATGGCGGTATCAGGATCGCGCGACGATGTTAGCTCTTCAAGCTCTTCGCGAAGTTCCATTTGCTGCATTAAAAACATTGGATCTTGCAAGGTTTGCTGCTCTGCACGAATATCAACGCCTAGCTCGCTCAGCATATATTCAGCACGTTTTACTGGGTGCTTTAATGTTTGTAGCGCATCGTTAATTTCGGCGGCGCTTTGCACTGCCATTAACTTATCGCGGCTACTCGCATTCGCGTGGCGATCTGGATGTACAGTACGCTGTAATTCCAAGTAGTGCTTGTTAACCGTTGCTAAATCAATATTGTAATCAACGGGGACTGCAAATAATTCAAAGTAACGCATAACTTCAACCAATAATATTCAGAAATAACAAAGCCCTACATTAACTGGCAGGGCTTATTTATACTACAAAGATATTTTAAGCTTAAACGGTAAAGCTTTCGCCACAACCACACTCATCTGCTTGATTAGGGTTTCTAAATTTAAACCCTTCATTTAAGCCTTCTTTAGTGTAGTCGAGCTCTGTGCCATCGATGTAAACTAAGCTTTTAGCGTCAACAATTAATGTGACACCTTTAGCCGCAAAAGTTTCATCGTCTTCGTTTAAATCGTCAACAAACTCAAGTACATAAGCAAGACCTGAACAGCCCGTCGTTTTAATGCCAACGCGCAGGCCTAAACCTTTACCGCGGTTTGCTAAAAATGATTGTACGCGGTTTGCTGCCGCATCTGTCAATGTCACTGCCATGAGTTTCTCTTCTTACTTCGCTTGTTTGCTTTTGTAGTCTGCAATTGCTGCTTGAATTGCGTCTTCGGCTAAAATTGAACAGTGAATTTTCACTGGTGGTAATTCAAGCTCTGCACTGATATCAGTGTTTTTGATTGTCGCTGCTTCGTCTAGCGTTTTGCCTTTAACCCACTCTGTTACAAGTGAAGATGAAGCAATTGCGCTACCACAACCGTAGGTTTTGAATTTTGCATCTTCAATAACGCCAGTGGCAGATACTTTAATTTGCAATTTCATTACGTCACCACATGCTGGTGCGCCTACCATACCCGTTGCCACTGACGGATCGTTCTTATCTAGAGTACCTACGTTACGTGGGTTTTCTACGTGGTCGATTACTTTATCACTATAAGCCATTATTCTATCCTCATTACCTGCTAGGGTATGTGCTCACACTATTAGTGGTGAGCCCATTCAACTGAATCTAAATCAATACCTTCTTGATGCATCTCCCAAAGTGGAGACATCTCACGTAGGCGACCGATAGAGTTTTTCATTAATTCGACGGTGTAATCAATCTCTTCTTCGGTAGTAAAGCGACCAATACTAAAACGAATTGAGCTATGTGCTAATTCGTCGTTACGGCCAAGTGCACGTAATACATAAGAAGGCTCTAAGCTTGCAGATGTACAGGCTGAACCTGACGATACTGCAATGTCTTTTACTGCCATAAGTAACGACTCACCTTCAACAAAGTTAAAGCTGATGTTTACAATGCCAGGTACTGATTGGTCTTGTGTGCCGTTAAAGTATACTTCGTCCATATCAGCCATAATGCCGTCGATTAAACGATTACGTAAGGCGCTGATGTGTGCGTGATCTTTTTCGAAATCTTGCTTAGCGATTTTAAACGCAGTACCCATACCCACTAATTGGTGAGTAGCTAGTGTACCGGAACGCATACCACGTTCATGTCCGCCACCGTGCATTTGCGCTTCAAGGCGAGCACGTGGTTTACGACGAACGTAAAGTGCGCCAACACCTTTAGGGCCATACACTTTATGTGCAGAGAACGACATAAAATCAACTTTAAGCTGTTGCACGTCAATTAATACTTTACCCGCGCTTTGCGCTGCATCTACGTGGAACATAATTTTACGTTCGCGACACATTTCGCCAATAGTCGCGATATCTTGAATTACACCTAGCTCGTTATTAACGTGCATGATGCTTACAAGTACTGTGTCGTCACGCATTGTGTCGGCAAGTTTTTGTAAATCAAGTAGGCCGTTTTCTTCAACGTCCATGTAAGTTACTTCAAAACCTTGGCGCTCAAGCTCACGACATGTGTCGATTACAGCTTTATGCTCAGTTTTAGCGGTAATAACGTGCTTACCTTTTTTCTTGTAAAACTGTGCTGCACCTTTAATAGCAAGGTTATTTGATTCTGTTGCACCCGATGTGAAAACAATTTCACGTGGGTCTGCATTAATTAAATCAGCAATATCTGTACGCGCTTGGTCAACAGCTTCTTCTGCTTGCCAACCAAAACGGTGTGAGCGTGACGCAGGATTACCAAACTTACCGTCCATTGTCAGGCATTGCATCATTTCTTTAGCAACACGTTCGTCAACAGGCGTGGTCGCTGCGTAATCTAAATAAATCGGTAACTTCATTTCTCTCTCCGCTGCAGGTCAACCTTAAAGTTGACAGCTTACTTGAATGTTTTCCAACTGCTTAATTGCATTATTGATACTGTTATCTTGGCGCGATGCTATTTCTTTCACATCTGATTTTTCCACCAATTCAGCAAGGGTAATATTATTCAAAAATTCTTCTATGCGTGCGCTTAAGTCTGACCACAAATTATGTGTTAAACAGCGCATACCACTCTGACAGCCGGTATCGGCACCTTGGCAACGTGTTGCATCGACCGATTCGTCTACGGCGCTAATAATATCGCCAACAGAGATAACGCTCGCTTCACGTCCTAGTAAATAACCACCACCAGGTCCACGAACAGAACTTACTAGGCCATTTTTACGTAAACGAGCAAATAATTGTTCAAGGTAAGACAAAGAAATTTCTTGTCTTTGTGAAATATCAGCAAGGGCTACAGGACCTACACCTGTGTGTAGTGCAACATCCAGCATAGCTGTAACGGCATATCTGCCTTTTGATGTTAACTTCATAACGCCCCCTGCACAAAAGAGTGCAAATTTTAATTACCAGAGTAAATTAGTCAAGTATTATCACTTGATAAAAATTTGATTTAGAAACTCATACTTTTAAATTGTAGAGTTAACAAATTTTCAATACTTGACCTCTTTGGTCAAGTATTACAGCCATTGTAATTACCTGAGTAATTTAGTCAAGTATTAGCGCGTTAATTAGTCTAGGTCTTTTATAACTAATAGCTATACCTAAGTTACTTAGGGATAGCCTTATTAATTGAGGTGAGAATACCGCGTAAAATATTCATTTCAGCATCTTCAGGGTGAGCTCGGTTGAACAAACGGCGCAATTTAGTCATAACTAAACCAGGGTGTTGCTTGATGATAAAACCTGTTTTAAACAACGTGTCTTCAAGGTGATCATAAAACAGCTCAGTTTGCTTTGAGCTTGGATAAACTGCATCGTCTTCTTCAACCTTTTTAGGTTGTTGATTTAAAAATGCCATGCGAGTTTCGTAGCTAAGTGTTTGTACGGCCATAGCTAAATTAAGCGAGCTGTACTCTGGATTAGCAGGAATACACACATGGTAATTACAAAGCTGTAATTCTTCATTAGTTAAACCACTGTTTTCACGACCAAATACTAGCGCTACAGGACCATTTACGGCTTCAGCAACGAGCTTTTCACCACATTCACGTGGTTCAACCATTGGCCACGAAAGCGTACGAGAGCGCGCACTTGTGCCAATCGTTAATGTACAGTCAGCGATAGCTTCTTCAACGGTACCTACAATAACTGCATTGCCTAAAACATCAGTTGCGCCTGCAGCTAATGCACTTGCTTGGCTGTCTATTTCGCAAGCAGGATCAACTAAATAAAGTTTTGATAAACCCATGGTTTTCATGGCGCGAGCCGCCGAACCAATATTGCCGGAATGTGACGTGTTAACTAAAACAATGCGAATATCATTTAAGATCATTACTGTGCTACTTTGCTATGCCAAAAAATTGCGCAAATTCTAACATGAAAATGTAATAAGATCCTAGATTCAAAAGGCTAGATCCTATGATCAAACCCAATATTACGATTCTTACATGGGTAAATTCTAGGGATATAACGCCGATTTGTTTTGATGCTTAAACCATTGCCGCTTTTACATAGACATCAAAACGGTTCTTTTTGGTTTTGATCTGCATACTTGGAGTTTTTTCGTTTAAGAATGGAGCGTAATCGGGGCGCTTTACAACAACACGCTTACTGGCAAGTGGATAGGCAAAATCAAGTAGGTCGTCAGCGTCGTTGTCTGCACCAACAAGCTCTTGGAATACGCGCATTTCTTTTTTAACTAATGCTGATTTTTCGCGATGCGGGAACATGGGATCTAAATAAACAACATCAGGCATGCTTTCGCATTGAGAGAGCAAAGTATGGCTTGAGCCAAATATTAGGCTCATGTTTTCTTTCATCCACAAACCAATTTCAATATCGCTATAGGCTCGCTTTAAACCATCGTATAAAAGTGCAGCTACAACCGGGTGACGTTCATGTAATATAACTTTGCACCCTAGCGAGGCAAGTACAAAACCATCTCGCCCTAAACCAGCGGTAGCATCAAGTACAACAGGCGTTGCACCTTTATTTAAACCCACCGCTTTGGCAATTGCTTGCCCTTTACCACCGCCAAACTTACGCCTATGGGCGGCAGCACCGGTTACAAAATCAACGTTAATTGCACCTAGCTTAGGCTCGTCGGTTTTAAATAGACTTAACCCTTTATCATCGTAATGTAAGCTAAAGCCACTGCAATTTTGCGCCCATTGGGCTAAACCAAAGCGTGTTTCTAATTCATTTAAATAAGGGCGTAACTCTTTAAAAGCACACTGAATAACCACAATAAACTCCGACGATAAAATACGCCTGTAGTATATCAACCGCTTTACTTTAAAGCACTAAAATAGCTCTATATCACTATGATGATTCGTATTGACCTTTGCGGCTTCCGCTTTAGTACGTAAATTGGATATAAGTTCATTGCGGCTTTCGGCAACTTGTTTAAGCTGATATTTGATAAAGGCTAAATCACTATTAGCCGATACAAATAACTGCATTGTTTGATCCAATTGAGATATATATAAAGTGAGATCCGCAGGATTTGCTTGTGTTTGTTGTAGCTTAATAGCGCAGTCAAGTTCATGTAGCTGCTCTATAAACTCTTTAGTACTTTTGTTTTGCTCTACATTTTGAGTAGTTAACTGCTTAACAATATCTTGAAGGGCTGTACTTATTTGAGCTGCCTGCTCATAACTGCTTTCGCTTCTTTCCATGGTAACAACCTTCTCGTTGGTTACTTCTAATATATGCGGGAACAGATCTTTGTAGCGCCCATACAAAGCATCGTTATCAACTGGCATATTTTTTATCAAAAGGGACACTTTGGGGTAATTAATAATAGTGCTGCTACCAATATCAACAAATCGTTGAGCATTTCGATGTTGCTCAAGCAGCTCTTGCTCTAACGGGCAAACACCACTTTGCTGGCTGTAAAAAATACCTTTTCCTTGATACCAAAACACCACCACAACATCTAAATTTAAAGGAGCAAAAAAGGTAAAAAAGTATTCACTCAACGATTGAAAGTTATTAGCGTGATAACTTTGTCCAACGTAGCGCATTATACGCCCCATATCGCCTGACTCTGTCATTGCCATTTCAGCTGTTTTATTCGCTTTTACTATATCCAATTTTAGTTTTGCGCATTTTTGCCTATATTCGTAAAGTACCTTTATTCGCGCTATTAACTCTTCTGCATTAAAAGGTTTTGTAATGTAATCGGATGCGCCGACGCTATAACCTTTTACCCGGTCGCTTAGCTCTATTTTAGATGAGAGAAACATAACGGGAATATCCTGAGTATTTTGACTTTGCTTTATTGTTTTACATACGTCATAACCTGACATACCTGGCATTTCAATATCGAGTAAAATAATATCTGGGTTGTATTTATTGGTTAGCCTTAATCCTTCATCGCCATCTTTTGCATGAATTATTTTACAAAACCCTGCTAAAGACTCTTCAATTATATGATGAACATACTTGTCGTCATCAATTGCCAATACCAACTTTGCCATGCCTTAGTCCATTTTATTAGGTGTGCTAAAAGCATAGTACGGTAGGATGAAATTACTAAAAATTATTAGATAATAATTTTAAAATAATAAAAAAGCGCCATATAGGCGCTTTAATTTGGTTTGTGCTAAATATTAATTTTTAAACAGCAATACCGCTATGGCGTAGTAACGCGTCGACATTTGGCTCACGACCACGGAACTTTTTAAATAATTCCATTGGCTCTTCACTGCCGCCTTTTTCTAAAATATTTTGCATGAAGGCTTGCCCTGTTTCAGCGTTAAAAATACCTTCTTCTTCAAATTTAGAAAATGCATCAGCAGAAAGTACTTCAGCCCATTTATACGAGTAGTAACCTGCACTATAACCACCGGCAAAAATATGGCTAAAACCATTTTGAAAACGGTTAAACTCAGGCGGTTTAACGATTGATGTGCGGCTACGCACATCGTTTAGTACTGCTTGAATTTGGCATTGCTCACCCGCTTTGTAATCGTTATGGATTTTAAAATCGAATAACGAAAACTCAATTTGACGTAGCATTTGTACGCCTGAGTTATAGTTTTTAGCCGCTAGTAATTTATCAAGTAGCTCTTTAGGTAACGGCTCACCCGTTTCATAATGACCTGAAATAAAGCTCAGGGCTTCTTCGTCATAACACCAATTTTCTAAAAACTGACTAGGAAGCTCTACTGCATCCCACGCTACACCATTAATGCCAGCCACTGGCGCGGCATCAACTTGTGTAAGCATGTGGTGAATACCATGACCAAACTCATGAAATAAAGTAGTTACTTCATCATGAGTAAACAGCGCCGGTTTATCGCCAACCGCCTTATTAAAGTTACACACTAAATAAGCCACTGGAGTTTGTAGTTCGCCGTTAGCGCGTACTTTACGACCCATACAGTCATCCATCCACGCGCCGCCACGTTTGTGGTCGCGTGCATATAAATCGAGATAAAAACGTCCGCGTAGAGTATTGCTACTATCTACAATTTCAAAAAAGCGTACATCTTTGTGATAAGTATCAAAGTCAGTAACTTCTTTTACGCTAATACCAAATAAGCGATTAACGGTTTCGAATAAGCCGCTAAGCACTTTATTTGCTGGGAAGTAAGGACGTAGTACTTCGTCTGAAATTGCATACTTTTCTTGCTTAAGCTTTTCGCTGTAGTAACCAAAATCCCATGCTTCTAATTCAGAAATGCCGTGTTTTTGCTCAGCATACGCTTTTAGCTCGGCCACTTCTTGCTCTGCTTGTGGTTTTGATTTAGCTGCTAGGTCTTCTAAAAATGAGAATACTTGTTCTGGTGTTTCGGCCATTTTAGTCGCGAGTGACTTTTCAGCGTAGCTGTTGAATCCTAGTAACTGTGCAAGTTCATGACGAAGCGCAAGCTCCTCGCTCATAATATCAGAGTTATCAAACTCACCGGCGTTAGGGCCTTGATCTGATGCGCGCGTAGAAAACGCGGTGTAAGTTTCTTTGCGTAATTCGCGGTTATCTGCGTAAGCCATTATTGGTAAATACGACGGGAAATCGAGTGTAAATAACCAACCATCTAATTCTTTACTTTTTGCTGTGTCAGCTGCAAGTGCTAAAGCAGATTCTGGCAAGCCTGCTAAATCACTCTCATCAGTAATATGTTTGTGCCAAGCAAGTGTGGCATCCATTACGTTGTTGCCAAATTTTGAGGCAAGTTCTGATAAACGCGCGCTAATTTCGCCGTAGCGTTTTTGCTGCTCTGCCGCCAGAGCAATACCCGATAATTTAAAATCGCGTAGCGCATTAGTAATTGTTTTTTGTTGTGCTGTAGTCAGCGTTTTAAATTCGTCACTGTTATAAAGCGTATTATACGCGTTGTATAAACCTTGGTGCTGACCTACAAATGTTGAATATTCAGATATTAACGGTAAGCACTGCTCGTAAGCTTCACGTAATTCGTCGTTATTCATTACTGAATTTAAATGCGATACAGGGGAGAACATGCGCGATAATTTATCGTCAGCTTCTTCAAGGGGTAATACTAAGTCATCCCACGTATACGAGCCTTTAGCTAACACGTCATCAATGGCTTTACGACAAAGCTCGATACCGTCTTTTAGTGCTGGTACTACGTACTCAGGCTTTATTTTTGAAAATGGTGGTAAGCCTTCAAGGCCAATTAATGGGTTGCTCATAAATACTCTCTTTGCGTTAATGCATTACGTTTTAAATTGGGTCTAAAAGTAAAAAAACAACTCAGCCGCTTTTAAGTTGTTTAATTTTAATATGGTTGCTCCAGAGCAAAACACAAATAACCCATTAATGAGTCGGCCACTTTATAACGTTCTAACACCGTATCAACTAAATTATTGCTACATACTTGTTTTTGAGTAAGCGAGCTAATGGCTATAAAGTCTTTTCGCTTGAGCTCATCTATTAAGGGATGCTCTTTTTCAAAACCTCTTGGCGGGCGTTTTAGCGATTCTCCTGACATTTCAAATATAGATTTAAATTGTTCATCATAAATTGCTTTTTTATAGCTATTTGGGTTTTCATCTATGCAGGTTCTAATTGCGTTAAGCGCCTTTGATTCTGGTCGCCAAATACCAGCACCTACAAAACATTCGTCATTTGCTAAGTGAAAGTAAAAACCCGGGGCGTGTACGTCTTTTCCCATAAAATGGCGAAATTGAATCCCTATATTAATTTTATATGGGGTTTTATCTTTACTAAAACGCGCGTCTTTATGGATTCTCATTAAGCTACCGCCCACTTTTTTATCTGATGCGACAAAATGGCTAGAAACATCAGCAAGTGGTGCTTGCATTTGCCTAATGAAATCTAAAGCGGGCTCTCTTACGTATTCCTCATATTGTGATTTATGGTCGTTAAACCAGTCTCTATTATTGTTTTTATCAAGCTGAGCAAGAAATTCGAATGTTTTTTTACTAAACATAGGTCACCTAAACACTCTTTATTTTTAAAACTTAATGTTATGCTAATGCGCATAAAACTCAACGCCTAAGGACATAAAATGACACAACACTTTGATTATATTGCAATCGGTGGTGGCAGTGGTGGTATTGCCTCTGCAAATAGAGCGGCAATGCGTGGCGCTAAAGTAGCACTTATAGAAGCAAAACACATGGGCGGCACGTGTGTAAACGTAGGCTGCGTACCTAAAAAAGTAATGTGGCACGGTGCTCAGGTTGCTGAAGCAATTAATTTATATGCCCCAGATTACGGCTTTAATGTTGAAGTTAAAGGCTTTGATTGGAGCAAGTTAGTAGAAAGCCGTGAAGCCTACATTGGCCGAATTCATAAAGGTTATGACAGTGGCCTTGCTAGCAATGGCGTTACTGTAATTAAAGGTTTTGCTAAATTTGTAGATAATAAAACAGTTGAAGTAAACGGCGAGCACTACACAGCCGATCATATATTAATTGCAGTAGGCGGCCGCCCAAGCATTCCGCATATTGAAGGTGCTGAACACGGTATCGATTCAAATGGCTTTTTTGAATTAAAAGAGCAACCTAAACGCGTTGCAGTAATAGGCGCAGGCTACATAGCCGTTGAGCTTGCTGGTGTATTACATGGTTTAGGTACTGAGACACATTTATTTGTACGTAAGCATGCACCACTTCGTAGTTTTGACCCATATATTGTAGATACGCTTGTTGAAGTAATGGCTGCCGAAGGCCCTACTTTACATACTCACTCTGTACCAAATAAATTGGTAAAAGAAGATGATGGCTCTGTAACGCTACATTTAGATAATGGCAAAACTCATAACGTTGACCAAGTAATTTGGGCCATTGGCCGCCAGCCAACAACAGATGCAATTAATGTAGCTGCTGCCGGCGTAGAAGTTAACAGCGATGGTTTTGTAAAAGTTGATGAGTATCAAAATACCACAGCTAAGAATGTATACGCGGTTGGCGATATCATCGAAAATGGTATTGAACTTACACCGGTAGCAGTAAAAGCAGGCCGTACTTTATCTGAGCGTTTATTTAATAAAGAACTACCTGATGATTTAAAAATGGATTACAGCTTAGTCCCTACTGTTGTATTTAGTCATCCACCTATTGGTACTATTGGTTTAACTGAGCAAGAAGCTATTTCTCAGTACGGCGAAGAAAACGTTAAAATTTACCAATCTGGTTTTACGGCTATGTACACAGCGGTAACTAAACATCGCCAGCCTTGTAAAATGAAACTTGTATGTGCCGGCCCTGACGAAAAAGTAGTTGGCCTGCATGGTATTGGTTTTGCGGTTGATGAAATGATTCAAGGTTTTGCCGTTGCCATGAAAATGGGCGCTACTAAAGCTGATTTTGATGCCGTTGTTGCGATTCACCCGACTGGCTCGGAAGAATTTGTAACGATGCGCTAGGCGCTAAACTCTAAGTTCTCAATTATAAAAAGCCCTTGCTAAGTAAATAGTAAGGGCTTTTTAATGCTTGTTATATTTTGCACAACAAACCACTTAAAACGTCACATTAAAAACATCCATTCAACATTAAATAAATATCTAAGCTATTATTTTAACAGTAAAAATATTAGACCGATAAAAATATTAAAAGTTTAAATTTTGTTTTGGCTTTAAGGCATTTTTACAATTAGAATCTCGCGCATTTATAGTTTCTCATGGTTTTTTATGTTTTTACTACGGTCATTTATTTACTTACTGTGTCTAGCGGGCGTTGCTCATTTAATTCAACTTGAAGGGTTTGAATTAAAACAGTATGCACTTTACAGTGAAGAAACTCTTACTGAACATATGCAAGATGTTTTAACTTTTTTAAGCTGTATTTTGTTTTTCTATGCTTCACGAATTAACTTTCAACTCAAAATACCGGCAGTATTACTTGCTGCGTTATCGGCAATGATGTTTGTAAGAGAGTTTGATACCTACCTCGACTTATACTTTTTTGATGGCGCTTGGCAAAGTATCGTCTATTCAATTTTAGCTGGTGTGTTTGTTTATTTAATAACAAAGAGAGGAAGTATTTTTAACTCTTTAAAAGCCTATAGCCTCACTCCTAGTTATGGAATTTGCTTATCAGGCATGGTTACTTTACTCGCATTTTCGCGAATGATGGGCAAAGGTGCATTTTGGCATTCAGTAATGGGCGATGACTACGTACGTGCGGTAAAAAACATTGTTGAAGAGGGTATAGAAACGCTTGGCTATACTCTAATCTTTATTTCAGCCATTGAGCTTGTACTCATATGCCGAAAGAAAATGGCTAAAAATCACAAACATTGCACTGATGAAGTAACTCAATAACGTTTCTCCATTTTTATTGGTTACTTTTTTTGCACTAAATTTGCTAATTGGTTTAATAAATCAATATACTGAGCCTGTTTTTATCAACTCGCGTTTAATTGGATATTATGACTAAAGATATATTGCTGCATCCGTTTCTTCTTTCAATTGTAATGATCACAATTGCATTTGTACTAAAAGTACTTGTTGATAAGCTGGCTAAAAATCGCGCAGAAAAAAAAGAAAAAGACATTCGTTACATCGCACACAATATTAAGCATTTTATTAATTTTGTAATGATGATATCGCTGCTATTTGTGTGGTCTACCGAAATTCAAAACTTTGCACTTTCTATTGCTGCTTTTGCTGTGGCGATTGTGCTTGCAACGCGTGAGTTTATTCAGTGTGTAATAGGCTTTTTTTACCTCGTAACAACCCGCCCGTTTAGAGTCGGTGATTGGATACAAGTTGGTGATTATTTTGGTGAAGTAGCTGAAACGGATTGGATAAAAACAACCATGCATGAAATTGATATACATACTTATCAATTTTCTAGAAAAACCATATACATACCTAATAATAAGCTGATTACCAGCTCTATTAAAAACTTAAACTTTGTAAAACGCTTTGTTACACATCATTTTATTATTGTCCGAAGAGAGAGCTTTAATCCGTACCCTATTCACGACACATTAACTGAGCAAGCTAAGCTGTATTGCGAAGAGTTTCAAGAAGTAGCAAGCCGTTATAATTCGATGATTGAGCGTAAACTTGATGCAAAAATATCTGGCCCAGAACCAGTAATTCACTTTGGTACAACCGATTTAGGTGAATTTAAAGCAAGCTTTACCTTGTTTTGCCCAACAGAAAAAGCGCTTGAGATAGAGCATAAATTAACAGAGTGCTTTTTTGCATTATGGTATAAAGAGGCTGAAAAAAATAAAGAGGATGAAGGAGAGGTATAAACCCCACCTTCATTAAAACAAAGAGCGCGAACTTACTTCGCGCTCATAGAGTCCAGCTTAAACGTAAAAAGCGAGGTGTAAAAATCTCACCTACAATAAACATCAAGCACGTAGGTGCGAATTCACTTCGCGCTTGAGTAATACTTAAGCTGTACCACCAACTGTTAACCGATCAATTTTAAGGCTTGGTTGGCCTACGCCTACCGGTACGCTTTGACCATCTTTACCACAAACACCAACACCTTTATCAAGTGCTAAGTCGTTACCAACCATAGATATTTGCTGCATTACTTCTGGTCCATTACCAATAAGCGTTGCGCCTTTAATTGGTTGGGTAATTTTACCATTTTCGATTAAATACGCTTCTGATGCGCTAAATACAAACTTACCTGAGGTTATATCAACTTGTCCGCCGCCAAAGTTAGGCGCGAATACCCCTTTTTTAACTGAGCTGATAATATCGGCTTGGCTGTGCTCACCACCTAACATGTAGGTGTTAGTCATGCGAGGCATTGGTAAATGCGCATACGACTCACGGCGTGCGTTACCTGTAGGGCTTACACCCATTAAACGCGCGTTTAGCTTATCTTGCATATAGCCTTTTAAAATACCGTTTTCGATGAGTACGTTGTAAGCGGCTGGTGTGCCTTCATCATCCACATTAAGTGACCCACGGCGATCGGCCATGGTGCCATCATCAACAACAGTACACATCTCAGATGCTACTTTTTGGCCCACTTTACCACTAAACGCAGACGCGCCTTTGCGGTTAAAGTCGCCTTCAAGTCCATGCCCTACCGCTTCGTGTAAAAGCACGCCAGGCCAACCATTACCAAGTACAACTTCCATCGTGCCTGCAGGTGCATCAATAGCTTCAAGATTTACTTTAGCTTGGCGTACAGCTTCTTCAGCAAATTCCATCCAACGTGGTTTACCATCAACAAGTTCTTTAAAGTAACCATAATCTAAACGTGCACCACCACCTGCGCCACCGCGTTCACGGCGACCATTTTTTTCAAGCAGCACTGAGCAGTTTAAACGAATAAGCGGGCGAATATCGGTGGCAAACGTACCGTCACTTGCTGCGATTAATACTTCTTCGTATACCGCCGACATTGAACTAATGACTTGCTCTGCATCGGGTGCTAGTTCACGAATATAGTTTTCAAGTTCGCGTAGTAAGCTCACCTTGTCGGTGTCGCTCATACTCGAAATTGGCTGATGCGGTGCAAATTGCTCTTTAGCTTTAACATCACTAAATACTTTAATCGCTCTATCTTCGCCGGCATCTGCAATACTACGTGCTGCTGTAGCCGCTTTATTAAGTGCTTCAAGATTTATTGCATCAGAGTAAGAAAAACCTGTTTTTTCGCCGCTTACAGCACGTACCCCAACGCCACGTTCAACGTTATAAGAGCCTTCTTTAACTAAGCCGTCTTCAAGCACCCAAGATTCGTGGTGGCTTGATTGAAAATATAAATCGGCGTAATCCACTTTATGCTGATGTATGTAAGCGAGCGTTTTTTCGAGCTCTTCTCTATTTAACTGGCTGTCTTGTAGTAAATGCTGTTCAACCGAATTCATAATAAATGCTCTCTAAATCGTTGATGAGACTGCACGGGCATATCTCGTCTAATTTTTTGTAACTGGTCTAAATCTGCGTTGCAGCTTATAAAACCGGTGCCTGTTGGCAATTCACTCAGGATACTTCCCCAAGGTGAAATAATAATACTGTGGCCATATGTTTGTCGGCCATTTTCATGTGTACCGTACTGAGCTGCTGCAACTACATAACATTGCGTTTCTATTGCGCGAGCTGCTAATAATGGCTGCCAATGCGCTTGTCCTGTGACGACTGTAAATGCACTTGGTACTAAAATAATATCGGCGCCTTGGCGTACTAGTTCATTGAATAAGCCACTAAAGCGCAGATCATAACATACTGTTAAGCCTATTTTACCAAAGGGAGAATCAACAACAACCACATCGCTACCTGCTTGGGTAAAATCTGACTCTCGATAGCTACCTGTTTGATCATCTACGTTTACATCAAATAAATGTATTTTGTTATACGTTGCAACCAGCTCGCCTTGATTATTATATAAGTGCGATGCTGCATAATATTTATGTTCGTTACATGGCTCAGGCATTGTCCCTGCATTTAACCAAATATTATGGTGTTGGCACAATTCACTAAGTTGTAGTTTGTATCGCTCAACTTGCTTAGCAACACGTAACGTATCGTTACCACTTTTACTAAACACTAAAAAAGCCTCAGGCAAACAAACAAGTAATGGTCTTGTTGCTGGAAGTGTTTTAAGTGCACGCTTTAAGCTTGCTATGTTGTCATCAGGGCTTAGCCCTGAACACATTTGCAGGGCAACTATTGTGGGAGTGCTTATGCTTGCTGTTTTGTTCATTGCGTTACTGTTACTTGTGCATCTTTAAGTTTTAAATCGACTGATGCTTGTGGCTGATTTTGCGCAGCTTGAGGAAGCGTAACTTCACGACTTTTTCTGTCGAGTTCTTGAACAATGGGATCGTTCATTTTACCCGTCACTTTAAAGTTGATCTCTGAGATGACGCGCGCAGAATGAATAACTTTATCAATTGCTAAGGCAGCAAGCCCTGTTACTGGGTTTACCATCCATGCAACTATAACCGGAATACTCGAGGTTACCTGCGGCGCTACAGCAAGATCATAATCTATATCAAACGTGTTTAAATTTGCATAACCTTTAATGGTTAAATCGGCGGGTACGCCGTCCATTTTGGTATCTTTAGTGTAAGCAATACCGTTTTCTAACTGCATAGTGCCTTGCATGCTGTTATAAAAAAAGCCCTTTGAAAACACATCTCTAAAATCAAGTTTCAGCTTGCGTACTAATGAATCAAGGCTCAGTAACGAAAATACGCGTGCCCCGCCATCGCTAACTTCAGTTAAGTGACCTTCTCCTAAATCCCAAGCTATCTCGCCACTTAAACTTTTCACATCAAAATCATAAGGTGCTGCTTGCCAAGTAAGATCATAATTTAGATCGGCTTTTGAGTCTTTAATCGCGGAGGTTATATCAAACTCACCAAACAGTGCGCCTATGTCATCACTTTTAAGCTCGCCACTTAGCGTTGTTAATCCATTTTGCCACTGCCCTTTAGTGCGCAGTACATGATCGCCTTTATCGACTACAAGTTCTGATATTGATAAGCGCTCACCATCACCCAATAATGACGCACTCACTTTATCAAGTTGGTAGCGGTCAATTTTGCAATCACTACATTCAAACTCAATAGCAGGTATTTTAGTAAGCCAGCTCAAGTCTTTCTCAGGAAGTACATCTGTTATTTCAAGTACTTGCTCATTGTGCGGTGCAAAATTAAGCCTTAAGTAATCGGCATTAATTCGCATGGGCTGGCTAGGCTGTGATGTAGGAATAAAAACCCCAGCTCTAAGTTCTTTAGCATTTAGCTTTAGGTATAAATCGTCTTTTGATGGTGCTAAACGCATTTCAAAATCATTAAAAATGATGTTACTCGCATCAAGTAAACCTATATTTGCGACCACCTCATTAAGCGGTGGCATAATCCCTTTTGATTCTTGATCTGGGTTTGCTTTACCAGCTTTAATTATTTGATCAATCAGATCAAACCAAGGCACTAGTTCACTCTGTTCAAGATTTATATTTACGCTTAAGTCTTTTTGGTTTAATCCTAAATCTTGTTTTCCGAGCACAAAATGGACATTACTAAACTGTGATTTTCCATTTTCTAAAATAGCATTAAAGTAAAACTGTTGATTAGCGTTTGCGGTAATGAGATTAGAAATATCATCACCTTGTACTACTGCATCAAGCGCCCACACTTGTTCACTATTTTTATTATAAGGTGCAGGTAGATTACTTGTTAGACCAAGTAGCTCCGAAGTAACTTGGGCGCGGTAATTAAAACCTTGTTCTTCAAAATTAAGTACTAAGCCAATATCAACATCACTTTGCCCGCTTAAATAATTTTTCAATATGCCTTGTCCACTATCTATTAGTGTATCGGCATCAATTTTGGCGTTTATATCTATGTTTGCTTGGTAATTTTTTGCATCACTTTTACTGCTGTAATCAATAGTTAGCGGCATGCCCAGCCACTTCGCAGTCGCATTTTTAAGTGTGATATTGTCGTTTTTAAAATTAAGCTCGCCAGTTAAGTTTTTAAGCTCAATCCCTGGCGTTGCTATAAATACTGGCAAGTCATTTAAATTAACCTTGCCGCTAACACTGGCTCCGCCTTTAAACTTTGAGCCTACTAAAAGCTCAATACTGGCATCGGCTTCGCCTTTGCCCTGCACAACTTTAAAAATTTCAGCAAGAGGTTTGGCAATAGGTGTCGCTGCAAAAAAGTCATGTAACTTTTCCATTTGTGCTTTTTTATCAATTTGCACAATAAGTTCATCAGCATGCATTAAATCTGCAATGCTTACCTGTACACTATTACCAATATCTAAATTAACCAACTTACCTTGCTGGCTATATATGTCCATACGCTCATTATCAAAATGTAGCTGTACGTCGGCATTGGTGACCAAAGGCCAATCAGGATCAAACTCATAGGTTGCGTTATCTATTTGCGCTAATACACCAAACTGGCCACTGCCATCGGTGAATGGAAAACCAGATAAAGGTCCTGCAAATAAGACTTGTGCTTTAGATATTTCTCCGCCTTTAATTGCGCCATTTAAATAGCTAACGAGCTCAGGGCTCATTGCTTTTAATGGGAAATAATGACCTGCAATTTTGGCATCTGGGGCGAACGCTTCAGCATAAAGATCTAATCGAGGATCATCTGTTAGACTAATTTTTAATTCTGCAGCAAGAGTGACTTCATCATTATCAAACCATATATTGTCACTACTTATATGCCAGCCATCATCTCGCTTAGCTAAATCTAGCTCTACATTTAGCTGATTATAATTTATGTCGTTACTAAAGCTTTCGCCTGTAACTAATGTGCCATTTTCGCCAAATAAATTTATTCGACCACTACTTTGATTAAGTAAACCATTTACTCTAAGTCCTTGTGCTGCAGGTACCGATCTTAATTCTTGCCAACCAATATTGTCAGCCTCAAACCATAATTGCCATTGCTGTGCATTGGAAAAATTTAAATAAGCTTGATCTATTTGCCCGCTAGGTTGGCGCTCTAAAAATGGTTCAAGTGCATTAAAATTACTTAGCCCTGCTAGGTTACTCAGTAATTCAAAATCAACTTGATGGAGCCACACTTCATTTGTCGCCCCTAGTTGAGCTTCAAACTCTAAACTTGGCCATGCTTTATCGTTACTATTAAATGTTAAACCGGTGCTTTTTAAGTGCCAGCTATTTTGCTCGGGATATAGATGGAATCCACCTTCACTCAAGCTAACTTGTTGGCTTTGCTCTTCTCGCTGCCAACGCACAAAGCTTGGTAGCCACTGCATTTTTATATCGCTTACAAAACCTTTATCTAGTTTTAGCCACGCTTGTAAATTAATATCGCTATGCAGTTGTTGCTTTTGCGTATTTATATATTGCGCTAACCAGTTAGATACATCGACTTTGTTAGCCTGCACATAAATGTCGCCCGCAACTTGCTCTAGGGTATCGCCAGTAAGTGCTATGCGCGCATCAAAATCACCGACCGAAATACCCGGCAGTGCTAAGCTCCCACTACCAAGATGCTGCTCATCTTCATTTTGCCAAACAATATTTTTGAGGAGTAATTTACGTTCTTTACCGTCTTCTAGAACAAAGTTAATACTGGAATTTTCTATTGCAAAATGACCCGTTTTACCCAAAAACAGCTCTTCAATTAGCTCTTTTTGCTCAAAAGAGACTTCGTCGTTGTCACCGGTTTTAAATAAGTTGGTAATATTTACACTGGTATGAAAACCATTAATAACAAAATAATTAGATCTAAGTTGTAGCGCTTTTAAGCTTTCCCATAAGTTTAGCTCTAAGCTGGTTTTAGCAATGGTGAGTGATATTGGTGCAGTTTCGTTATCTTTAAACGATAAATTCTCTAGTACTAATGCAGGACCACTGCCCTGCCAACTTGCTGATATTTCACCAATAGATAAGCTTATTTCAAATTTTTCGTGTAAATAGCTTTCTATATTACCTTTGTATTCGTTTGCATACGGGAGGGTATATTTTAAAATTGAAACAATAACGGCCAGTAATACCAAAATTATGGCACAGGTCTGCCATAACTTTCTAAAACAAAAAAAACAGACCGCTTTTGCTTTCATTACATCATTACCACATCAAACTGTTCTTGGCTGTATAAGCTCTCTGTTTGAATATTGACTTGCTTACCAATAAATAGTTCAAGCTCGGCAAGGTTATGGTACTCATCGTTTAGTAAGGCTTCACTTACAGCAGGCGCTGCATATACCATAAACTTATCGGCAGCGTATGCTCTATTAACGCGTACTATTTCACGTAGTATTTCGTAGCACACTGTTTCAACTGTTTTTTGTGAACCACGACCAGAACACGCAGGACATACATCACATAAAATATGTTCTAAGCTTTCGCGTGTACGTTTACGTGTCATTTCAACAAGCCCAAGTGCTGAAAGCCCATTGATATTTGTTTTAGTGCGATCTTTTGCGAGTGCTGATTCAAGTGAATGTAATACTCGGCGCTTATGATCCTCACTTACCATATCGATAAAGTCGATAATGATAATACCGCCTAAATTACGCAGCCTAAGCTGGCGAGCAATTGCAGAGGTTGCTTCTACGTTGGTATTAAAAATTGTTTCTTCTAAATTACGATGTCCTACAAATGCACCAGTATTAACATCAACAGTCGTCATTGCTTCTGTTTGGTCAATAATTATATAACCACCAGATTTTAGCGTGACTTTACGATGTAGTGCTTTTTGAATTTCGTTTTCAACGTCAAACAAATCAAATATAGGTCGCTCACCTGGGTAGTATTCTAGTACTTGAGAAAGCTGTGGAACAAACTCTTCAGTAAATAACTTTAGCTCTTCATGAGTAAGTTTAGAGTCAACGCGAATGCGTTCCATATCTTCGCCTACGTAATCACGTAAGGTTCTGAAGGCAAGCGTTAAATCTTCGTGAAGGATGCTGGCCTTACTGGTTTTTTTGCGACGAGCTGTAATTTTTTCCCACAGTTTTCTTAAAAAACCGGCATCGTGTCGTAATTCTGCTTCGCTAGCGCCTTCGGCTGCTGTACGCACAATAAAGCTGCCATTTTCATCGCCATATTCTGCGACTATTTTTTTAAGGCGTGAACGCTCTTCTTCAGTTTCAATACGCTGACTAACCCCTACATGGGTCGCATCTGGCATAAACACTAAATAGCGAGAAGGAATAGTTATATCAGTGGTGAGTCTTGCGCCTTTAGTGCCTAGCGGATCTTTTACCACTTGCACCATAATGTATTGGCCTTGACGAACTAACTCTCTAATATCTTGTACTTTTTTTATTGGTACATCGTCTACGCCTTCAACAATAGAGGCACTATTTACAATGTCGGATGCATGCAAAAATGCCGCCTTTTCAAGGCCGATATCAACAAAAGCAGCCTGCATACCCGGAAGTACACGGCTTATTTTTCCTAGGTAAATATTGCCTACAATACCTAGATTACCAATTCGCTCTAGCTGTATTTCTTGCAGTACACCGTTTTCTATTAGGGCAACACGGCTTTCGCTCGGTGTGACATTGATCAGTAATTCTGTACTCATGTTACCTTCTTAAGAATGTTTTTAATAATTGTTCGGTTTCATATAAAGGTAAGCCTACAACAGAAAAATAGCTACCCGCAATGTGAGTTACAAAGCGGCCGCCTAAACCTTGGATACCGTAGCCACCGGCTTTATCTTGTGGCTCATTAGAATCCCAGTAGGTATTTATTTCTTCATCAGTTAAAGTTTTAAAGGTGACATCTGTGCTTACAATACAGCTAAGCACATCATTTTGCGTCGCAAATGCAACTGCGGTAAGTACTTGATGTGTGTTACCTGATAAACGTTTTAATGTGTGTATAAAATCGTTTTTATCACGAGGTTTACCCAGTGATTCGTTATCGATAACAACCACGGTATCACTACCAAGTACAGGGCGATCGGTATATCCAAGCTCTACACCGCTTTGGGCTTTCAAGCGTGCTAAACGCTCAACAAGTGCTCTAGGTTGCTCGTTTGGAAGTGGGCTTTCATCTGCATCAACACTAAATTGTGTAAATTCGACACCTAATTGGCTTAATAACTCTTTACGACGGGGAGAGGCTGATGCCAAATATACTGCGGTAGTCATTACCTGATCCTAAAATGTCTGCGATATTTACGAAGTAGTAAAAACACCCAAAACCAACTAACCATTCCGGTTGCTACTGGCCATAAATACTGTGGATTAAAGTAAACCCCTAACAAAAAGTGATTTAGCCAAAACTGCATTAAATGATACAGCGTTAAAAACAAACCAATTAATAAGCTTTGTTGCCAAAGCGAAAAGTTACGAATTTTTTGAAAGTTGCTCGCGGTTACAAATATACATATTGAAAATGTAAGCGAGTTCACACCTAGCGGTGAGCCAGATGCTAAATCTATTAATAAACCAACAACCCAAGCAGTACCAATATTTAAACGATGCGGTACTGCCAACGACCAATACATAAGTACAAGTAAAACCCAGTCAGGTCTAAATGGTTCAAACGAAAAAGGGAGCGGCATTAATGCCATTATTAACGCAAAAAAGATGCTTAGCGCAATTAACAATGAATAACGGTTAATCATCGCTGATTTGCTCCTGTTGATTACGCCATAAAATAACCAGCAAACGAATGCGATCTAATTGCGCAATAGGTTCTGCAAAAACTTGTGCAAACGGGCGGCCTTCATCACGGTTTATTTCGGTTACTACAGCCACCGGGTATCCCTCAGGGAATGTGCCACCTAATCCTGATGTAACAAGTACATCGCCAATTCGCACATCTAAGCTGTGCGGAACGTGAGAGAGCTTAACGACGTTAATTTTACCTATGCCCTCAACAACAGTTCGCACATCGTTACGCAGTATACGCACAGGTGTGGCATGCGTAGTGTCGGTCATGAGTAATACGCGTGACGTAGTTGACCCTACTTTAGTTAATTGCCCTACTACACCCATCTCATCAATTACGGCTTGGCTTTCACTGAGCCCATCAGTAGTACCACGATTAATAACAACCTGATGACTATATGGATTTGAATGTACAGAAAGTACTTGAGCAATAATTTTACGATTTGGTTGCTTTGCTGATGAGCCTAATAAGGCGCGTAGTTTTTGATTTTCTCTGGCTAGAAATTGATACTGCTGAAGTTGCTCGCTTTGTAGCATTTGCTTTTTTTTCAGCGCTTCGTTTTCGGTAAGAAGTTGATCCCGCGTATGTAGACTTTTAGCACTTAAGCTAAATAGTTCGTAGGGTAAATTAGCAACATAAATGAGTGGGCTAACTAAAGTATTTAGGCTGGTACGAACAACGGTACCACCTTGCGTATATCTGTCTCCAACTATGAGTACGATACTCAAAAGCACTGCGACAAAAAGTCGCAGTTGCAAAGAGACTGTGCGTCCAAACATTAATTTCATTAGTCGTAACTAAAAACGTCACCACCATGAACATCGATCATTTCAAGTGCCTTACCACCACCACGTGCAACACATGTAAGTGGATCATCGGCAACAACAACCGGAATACCCGTTTCTTCCATTAATAAACGGTCTAAATCTTTTAACAATGCGCCACCGCCAGTAAGTACCATACCGTGCGCAGAAATATCTGATGCCAGCTCTGGTGGTGATTGCTCAAGCGCAACCATTACTGCACTCACAATACCCATTAGCGGCTCTTGTAGAGCTTCTAAGATTTCGTGTGAGTTCAGTGTAAATGAACGCGGAACACCTTCTGCAAGGTTACGACCGCGTACTTCAATTTCGATTGGCTCATCAGTTTTAAACGCAGAGCCAATTTGATGCTTAATATTTTCTGCTGTCGCTTCACCGATTAAGCTACCAAAGTTACGGCGTACATAATTAATAATAGCTTCGTCAAATTTATCACCACCAATACGAACAGATGATGAGTAAACAACACCATTAAGTGAAATAATAGCAACTTCAGTTGTACCACCACCAATATCAACAACCATAGAGCCTGTTGCTTCTGATACTGGTAAGCCTGCACCAATAGCCGCTGCCATTGGTTCTTCAATTAAGTAAACTTCACGAGCGCCTGCACCCATTGCAGATTCACGTATTGCACGTTTTTCTACTTGAGTAGCCCCACATGGTACACAAATTAGTACACGCGGACTTGGGCGCATAAAGTTATTGTTGTGAACCTGTTTAATAAAGTGTTGTAACATTTTTTCTGTTACAAAAAAGTCGGCTATAACACCGTCTTTCATTGGACGAATCGCTTTTATATTACCCGGTGTACGACCTAACATAAGCTTTGCTTCTGTACCTACAGATGCAACACTTTTAGGCCCACCAGCACGTTCTTGGCGGATAGCAACTACTGAAGGTTCATTTAATACAATGCCTTCGTCTTTTACATAAATTAGGGTATTGGCTGTACCCAAGTCGATCGATAGATCGTTAGAAAAAATACCACGGAGTTTTTTAAACATGAGGCTGGATGACCTTTGAAATACGTTCTTATATTAGCTGCCTCACTTTAACATGCTCAACTGTATGAGCAATATAAAGCGCAGCGCCTTTGTGAATTTATGAAAAAAGGAAGCAAAGCTTCCTTAATTGAATTTTATCGTTCGCGAACTAAGCGAAAACCAATGTAGTTAGATCTAAAATCAGGCGCTAAAATTAAACGCGTAGATGCGCGAGCAAGGCTTGGTGCAAAGTTCCACGCTCCGCCTCTTACTGCTACATCAGACTCACCTGATTCTTTATCGGTCCATTCCCATACATTGCCTACGGTATCGTATAATCCAAATGCATTTGGAGAAAAAGAACCTACTGGTGATGCACGTCTGTTTGACCATTCACTACCACACCAACCACAGTTAGCTAGGTTTTTACCAATTTCGTTACCCCAAGGGTATTCTGTTTCGGTTCCTGCGCGTGCTGCGTATTCCCACTCAACTTCGTTAGGTAAACGAAATTGCTGTCCTGTTTGACCCGATAACCACTCAGCGTAAGCTTTTGCATCGTTATAAGTTAAACATACAGCAGGAAAGTCACTACCTTGCTCAAAACCAGGATTACGCCAATTTAAATTTGCTTCCCATACTGGTTCGCCATTTAAATAATACGCACACCCTTTATTTTTTTCCGCTTGAGTTTTATAACCTGTATTTGCTACAAACTTTTCGTAGGCACCCACGGTTACTTCTTTACTTTGCATAGCGAAAGAATTCGCTATTACTTTTTCAATTACTGGACGTTCATTAGCTAAACCATTGCCGTTGATATCGCCCATTTTAAATTTGCCTGCAGGAATAACGACAACCGGCGTTTCAACGTTTGCATTTAATACATTAACGTTTTCACTAACCTGGCGTGTTGTTACTTCTGGTTGCTCTCGAGTATAGGTCGGTGCAGCAATCGACTTAGGCTTTTTTACTAAATTTGCATTAATTGTTTGCGCTTTATTCAAATCAACACGTGCTTGATAAGGTTTATAACCAAGTTTACGTATTTCAATGTTATGAATGCCCGGCGGTAAACGTGTAATCAAGCGTGTTGAGCCAAAGCTTACACCATCGATAAACACTTCATCGTCGTATACGTTTGATCGTAATGTCAGCTCTACTGATTGATCCTTCTTCTTATTAAGGATAGAAGGGTAATCTTTTTTTACCGATGCAGGTTTAACTGAATAATCACGTATTGGCTGCTCATTTAAACGAGAAACCGAAACCGTGTTGCTATTATCCGCGCTATTACTGAATGTTAACTGACTATCAGTAAATGTATTGTTATACGCTGGTTGATAAGCAGCCGTAAGCGGCGTGCCATACTCAGAACAATAGCGGTTATCTATGCTTAATAAGCTACATAAACGGCTGCTATTAACTTCGCCACGCATAGTTACGCTTAAGTTCACGTTGTAATTACCTTGGCCGCTAAATGCACTGTTAACTACATGGCTACTTAATATTTGTACTTGAGCGCCCGCCAAATTACGTTTTGGCTCAACAATGCGCTCTTCTGTTAGATTTGCAAAAATTTGATCAACAAAGCGTTTAGTTGCTTTTTGTAGACCCATTTGCTGACCGCGTTGCTCACATGCTGCTAGCGTTTCTGTTCGCTTACAGTTAATAGTGTGGTTAACCTCAAGCGTACCTTCACGTGTAAACTCGTTACGTAAACGCTCTACGCGGGCTGTAGTTAACTGCTCTTTTAAACTTTCTAATGTATTTAAAAGCGTATGCTTAGCAACACGAATTTGTTCTATATCTTTACGGTGGGATGCAATTGCCGCCAACTGCATAGAAATGTCATCTTTATTTTGCTTATGATCAATCACCGCTTTTTGATAGCGTGATTGAGCCGCACTAATATTAATAGTGGGATCATCAATTAAACGACGGTACATTTCGTTCATCGCATCGAGCGCTTGGTTTTTTTCTTTATCTAGCTCTGTAGAACGAGAACGAAGTAGCTCTAATTGATTTTGTAACTGACTTTCTTCTTTAAGATGTTTTTCAAGTATTCTTGTCGAGTTATCGTATTCTGTCTGTTTAACACTAATCTCTGAGTCAATTCCAGTCACTGTAGCTGTGTCTTGTGCAAATGCACTACTAGCTAACAAACTAGCTGAAATTAACAGAGATAAAGGAGTAATTCGCATATATTCCAGTCCCAAAAAGCGGCAATTATTTGGTCGTTATTATTTTTTATAATTAAAGCCTTATGCTATGTACTTGCAGCACAAAACACAAGCTTTGTTCAATTATTATATTAGTTTACAACTATTCGCGTGTTTCACGCCAGTAAATAACCCGATCATTTCCTCTAAAGCGTCCAAATTGTAAAATAGTACGAGGATCAAGCTGTGTTCCATCGTCCTGCCAATCCCACTTTAACCAATCATAAGTATTATATTCTAAGGTAAATTCACCCAAACCATTTGGCTGTGCATAAATACCGTTATCTGCCGGATACACACCCGCCTCTAGCTGGCCAGATGCATCATTTCCGTATTTATAGGTTAATTGTGGGCTGCTAGGTGCTATTTGAGTGATTTGGGTATGATCAAATACACTACAATTATCTTCAGCGTTATTTACAAATCCACTGCCGTTGTAATACTGAGCCTGAATAGGAATAAGTAAAGGGTCGAGATCGGAGCCTGCGTTATTACCAAGTACTAAGCGTCCAAATCTAAACTCTATTGGTAATGCATTTAGTCGTACGCTATTACAACCACCCGAGCATGCTGTTTGTGTATTAGGTTTATCATTTGCATCAATGAGTGTTGCCCCTTCTATGTCAGAAAGCGTTGCCATTAAGCTCACCATAGCGAACGGTCCGTCTGCTTGTCCTACACCTAACCTTTTAAGTGTGGTATTTATTTGACTCATTTGCCATTGGCCATCGTTTGTATCTCCCCAGTTATTATTTCCTAGGTTTACTAAGCGGCTAGCAAAATTAGTTGCAGGTACATAGTTACCTACTTCATTATTTTCGGCATTAACGTCTACACTCGATTTATCAAAGCCCTCTTTATAATTAGTCATTAGCACACCATTTTGATTTTGTGCTTGTACTGTAAAGCCAAGTTCAAAAGGTTGATCAAGATAAGTTAAATTACTCCCGTATTGCGTGCATTTTGCGGCAGCTTGAACCCCCACTACCTGAAACTGCGAAGGTGCAAAACGACCAACGTTGTACAGCTCACCTTTTACATCTCCGGCGCCAAAGTAATCGGCATCTTGCAGACCTGCTGTTAAATCAATGATGCCAACTTGGTCGTAATTATACTGCGATATAGATTCACTCAAACTGCCTGTGTCACTAAAGGCAACAGTGCTCATCGCTTCAAGCGTACCTTGAACGCCTGGCGTAGGCGCTTTAAGTAATGCCTCTACAAGTGGTTGCTCTGTAATAAAGTGCTTGGCAATGGTGTTATTTATTATATTGCTGTAGTTATCTGGGTAACCATCGTTGTTAGTGTCTTGCCCTGTTTGCCATCGCACCGCATTCATCTTTAAATCAAATGCTTCGCCAGTTAATCTAAATAAACTTCCATCAGCGTCTGCTGCATAACCATCACTTGCAATTTCCATCGCTAATCCGAATGGCTTTACAACATACTCATTTGAACTACCCGTTAAATTTACTGATAAATTAGTGACTGGGTCTAAAATTAAATTGGTGTTTACATTTAAACTCAACTTTCCTGCATCGGGATAATTTATAACAATCGGTGCTTTAGACTCACTATCAAAGTTTAGCGTGAACGATTTAGCTGCTTGCTCGACCGCAAAGGTATTATTGTTGTTACTAAGTGAAACCGTATCAGAACAACTTGCACCAGCACTGCATGTATACGATAAATCTAAGCTTACATCACCACCAGCGGGAAATGCAGCTTCGCATACGCCCGTAGTGGTATTTGTTTTTACCGCTTGAATAGATAGCGCTTTTGCATTAAATCCAGTATTTGAAGGCTTTGCTGATAACTGAGTAGGAATTGTAGTATTTCCATCTGTATCATTATTAAAAATAAATCCAGCATCAGAAAACGTAACTTTACAGCCACTCAAACCAACATTATTACCACCGATATAACAACGAAGAGGTGCAGAAGGATCAGCAGTGTTATATCCAAATGTAACGCTACCAGTTGTACGTTTAGCAAACTCAACAGTTGTTGAGCCTGTAAAATTAATATTCTCCCCTGTAACCCAACTTTGCTGACCACTATTATCTGGAGAAAGGTTTAAACTAGAGGGTTCCGCAAATAATAAGTCGCAGGCATCATTAGCGCAGGCTGTTAGTGTCATTTCTTTAGCTTCACACGTTAGACCTTTGTTATCGCTTATTGTTAAACGATAATGATCCAGTGTTTCTGGTGTATAAATACCACAAAAACCAGGGATACTTTCGGGTACTGGTAGAGCGTCAAACGTTGAGCTCCCTTCGGTAATAATTTGAGTAGCCGATGTAATTGATCCCTGATACGTCACATTTTGAGCGATTCTTACCTCACCAGTGGCAACAATATAGCCCGCAATATTTGCATCGGCTGCAATAGCAACCGCACCATCGACATAAATAGCCAAGTACGCGCCAGTTTCTACTACTATATTTGTTTTACCTATATTCAAAAATGAAGTTGATAGAAGTGAGGTTGTGTCTTTTAAAAAAATACGTGTAGGCGCTGTTACTCTGTATTGTGTTTCCAGCATACTTAACTGCAACTCATCGTAATAATAGTCGCCAGCTAAAGAAGTAGGTACGGGCCCTGTTGAGCTACCATCATTTGTAACCGTTGGCACCTGCGCCGCTTGATTCGGTTCTAAAGAGTTATAACCACCAGCAACACACGCCTGACCATTACACAAAGGAGGGCTCGTCAGCGCTGTAGAAATTAAATTTGTGGTGGTGACAAACTGCGCATTACCATCGGTTATTTCTACCCCCTGCACCAGCTGTACTTCACCGTTGTTATAAGTAGAAATAGCGCCTGGGAATAACGTATCACAATCTAAAATATCACCATTAAATACAAAGGTACTGGTCATGGCGAGTATTGATGCTTCCTCGTTTACGTGACGGCGCTCGTTATCGCCATCACGGTCTTCGTCAACAACAAGCCCTAGCCTGTCAGTTCTTAGGTTACAGCTGCGTAGCCACCCGCCATCATCTTCTTGGCGTGAGTTTTTACTTGCAACCACCAAAGGAGCCACACTAAAGTTATTAGTAAAACTAAAGTAATTACAGCCATCGCTCCAACCGTCAATTTCAAAGCCTGTGAAAAAAGTTTCCCACGATACCTCAACGCCATTATCGTCAGTAAATGTGCGGTTACTTCCTGGCTCCACTGCCATGTAAGCAACAGTTTCGTTTTTTATGAGCCCAAGTGCTGTTTCAGATGCCTCTAAAGCAATATTAACGCCGCTGGCAGATAGCGAATTACTTTCTACTGCAACTGTTAAAAACGGAATTAATGCCTCAGAAGGTGGATTGCTGTCTATGCTATTGAGTGTTTGTAACGAATGGAAAAAGTTTGGCCTTTGAGTAAACGGTTCAGCAAATGTTAAAGACTTATAGCCTTTAGGTGTCAGTGGAGCAAAGCCAGACTTAGAGCCATACTGTAATTCGAGTAATAAGTCTGTACTGCCCACTTCCATAATTGTGCCGTCTGGAAATTGATGCACACCATACTCAACAGCTAAATAGTGCGCCCCCATACTAATATGTCCACCATCTTCTCCTGAAGGTTCAAGCGGTAAGGCCTCAAAGCTAGTTGTGGTTATATTACGTATTCTTATTATTGCAGGGTTTCCACCTTGGTTTGTTGAGAGCATAAATACAGCAGGAGGCGTTATATATTGCTGTTGAAAATTTACTTTTGTCCAAACAGGCGATGTGTATGTATCTTGCAGCTCTATATAACGGCCCTCGATTTTTGGAGGCACTGCATTTGCGTGATTACAAAGTAACACGCAGCTAAAAAATATAATGACTAATGCACTTTTTATCATGGTAAAGTTTTAGCCTCCACACTGAGTGTTCTTTGTGTTTCCCAATAATCCTTTCTGCAATCATTTCCTGCAGGGCAATCAATTGCGGCGCACGTTGCACTACTTTGTAAGTAATAAATATTAACAAGCCCGTTTGTTGTGCTGCTGTCGGGTAGGTCTATATATTCATCGCAACTCACCAGCACGTTACAATTAGCTAAATATGCAGTTTGAAAGGTTAAATTAGTTGTAACTGATGCACAGTTTTGCACTGAGCTATTTATTGGAAAGAGTTGCGTTAAACCACTTTCTAATCCACTTTGTGCTGCCATAAAAGCGCGAGCCCCATAATACTCAATCGTATTTTGTTGTGATGCACCAGAAAGCACTTTAACTAATGCTAACCCTAGTGCTAATAAAGCAACAATAATTACCAAAGAAACAATTATTAAGTTCCCTTTTTGTTTACTGGGTAAGGCTTTTCCGTGATGATTTTTTTTAAGGTACATTAGGAATATGCACCTCATGGTTAAAATTCATTACTTCAGTATCGTTAAATTGCATTTGCGCATTCACATTAAGCACAGCGTTTCTTTGTAGGGAGAGCGCATCAAGAGTAAAAAATAAATCGCTCGCTAAATTATTGGCAATGTAAATACCTAATAAATCACGTTTAACACCACTGCTTATTTGTAAGCTCACGGCATCTAATTGATTAACAATAAAACCGTAATTGGTATATCTATATAAATACTGCCCTTCAACGCAAAAACTTACAGGTTGAGAGAGTAAATAAAGGCGTTTACTCGGCGACTCTTGGGCAAATGCTTTACTAAATTGCCACTCATCAATTTCGCTCGCTGAACTATTAAATGCTGATACTTGCAAGCGCTTACTATTATTTTCATCATATATATCAGCACTGCTTAATGGGTAAATAGTTGCCCAATCTCCAGCTTGCGGCTGCGTTAAATTATTAAGTTCAAAATCAACAGCGCTAACATTAAAAGGCGCTACGGTAGGTAGGTAATTTGTATAGTGAGTCGCCGATAAAAACGGCGTAAATTCTAAGCACTGCTGAGCACTGCACGCTCCGCTAGTGCTGTTATCGCAAGAAAGCCTTAACGAATTTGGCGTAGCGTGGCGAAGCTCTTTACTAAGTCGCGTTATTAAAAAGCGGGCCTGAGCTACTGCTTCTTGGCGCTCAACCCCTTGTGAGTAAATACTGACTCCAGCACCAATAAATGAAAATGCACTTACGGCTAAAATACCAATAATAACCATGACAAGTAATAGTTCTATAAGGGTAAATGCATTTTGGTATTTAGCTCTTTGCATTAGTAATTCCCTTTATATGCACTAAATCCGTAAACTTCGCCTAAGGGTGATGTTACTTCAATAGTAATACGCTTAAAGGTTGTGCCATCGTTGGTGGTCGATTCGTTAAAGTCGCTATCGTACTCAACAGTAACAACTAAATTAAAGTCGCTGTACTCCCTTAACACCTCACCTAAGCTATTAGTAATAGGCTGGTTAGACAGTGCAATATAGTCATCTACATCGTTATAACTGGTTCTGGTTTCTGAGTTATCTACTCCGAAGTCAGCAGGTGCGGTACAAGCCTCAGCACCTATAGATATTTCGCCACACCGCTTAAAAGGAGAGCTTCTGTCGCTGTGTTCATCAAATGATTTACTTTGAATTTCGTTCATTAGTGATTGGCCAAATTCAGAGGCTCTTAAAGCCACAATAGGCTCTGCACTTTTTTTGGCTTGTGGGGCAATTAAAGCTGTAATAATGCTCAATGCAATCGCAAACATAACTATGCCAATAATAAGCTCAATTAAGGTAAAACCTTTTACTTTAAGGGCACGCATATATAAGCCCTTCACCACTTATGCATACGCCAGCTAATCCAACATCTATTCGACACTGCGTAGTACAGGTTTGATTTGATTTACCTAAAGGATCAAAACTAATTTGGGTAAATATATTCGCGTTACTATCTAAAGCGCTAAATGTTATATCACTTCTTTGCGTGTTTATTTGTACCACTAAATGATCGGTGTTATTGGTATCTGCTCCACCGGTACATGTATCGGGTGTGGAGGGAGCAATAAGTGTGGAGGTAATATAAAGGGTATGACAACTTGAAATGGCTGTATTTTGCATTGCACGTAGCTGCACTGTTCTCAGTGCATTTAAAGTACGATCTCTATACGAATAGGCATCTTCTGTTGAGCTGCCCAGAAATTTGGGAACTGCCGTTACCGACAGTATTCCCAATATTACTAGAGTAATAATTAACTCAATGAGTGTGAAGCCACGCAATCGTTGCTTACTACTGCTTATCATTTATGTAATTAACAGCCCGTTAAATAAATATCAATAGTAGGTTTTTCTACTGAAACTGGGGGGGTACCTGCATTCGCATCACTAGCTTCTGTATATTCGATGCGACATAGGTCTGTCTGTACATAGCTATTTGGGAAAATTATTACTTTCTTATCAGCTGCAACCTGTACAAGATTAAAATCACCAGTATCCACGGTTGTTCCTGTAGCAGTGCCTTCCGCAAAATCTACATCTAAAAATGCATTAAATGCAATGAGTGAAGCTGCTGGATAACCAAAAACAATAGGAACATTTTCACCATTATCTCCTGTTATCTCAGCGTTTTCAGCGGCGGTTTTTTTATGTAAACTTGCAATAATAGCCTTACCATTTACGATATTCATCCCACTGCGAATCGACCCTTGTAAACCTTCAAGTGTTGAAGCATTGGCATCACCTTGCAAGTTTAAAAAACGAGGTGCTGCAGTAACAGCTAAAATACCTAAAATAACAATTACGATGATCAATTCAACAAGTGTAAAACCTGCTTGTTTATTCATTGGTAAACTTTTTAACGATTGCGTTTTCATAAGTAAGCCTCTTTTAAATTACTTAATTTTTAAATATTTTTACTTTGCCTGTTTTAGCAAAATATGAAAAACCTGTTAACCCTAATATTTTACCCGTATTGCTAGGTATACTTTTAATATCAATGGTATGAGTTAAATAATAGACGCATTGCGAACTTTCTGCATTGTACCTAACTAAAAAACTTACACTTTTTATTCTTGATATTTCATTACTTAACGTACTACTGGGTGCATCTTGTAAAATTACATTTAATACTTGGCGGCATTTATTAGCATTTACAGCTTTTACCCGAGTATCTTTTTTTTCTGTTTCATCACTTGTTGGTGTACCTAACATTCCATCAACACCAACTATTACTCCTCCATAATTAACAAATGTTTTATTTGACCTACTATTTGGCCTCCCCTCTAATTCCCATTGACCCCTAACCATGCCAACGGCTGATGAAAAGCCACCTGCAATAGCATCTACGCTTGCATTATGCGCTTGATTTTTAATACCTATATATTGAGGTATAGCAAAGCTCAAAATTACTGCCAGTAAAATAACAACAATAACTAACTCAAATAATGAGAAACCTTTTGAGTAAGCCTTTGACGCAATCACTTGGTTAATTACCTTTAATCGCTGACATCATGTTCCACATAGGCATAAAAATACCCAACGCTAAAATCAGCACCATAATGGCAACAAACACAGTTAAAATAGGTTCGATTTTTGCAGTTAAACTACGTAGATCGTAATCAACTTCACGCTCATAATAATCAGCAGCCTCTTGTAATAGCTCATCAACCCGGCCCGTTTCTTCACCTACCGCTACCATCTGTAATACAAGCTGAGAAAACAGCTGAGAACTTTTTGAGGCCCTAAGCAAACTATCGCCCTTTTCTATATCTTGGCGCATAGTAATAATCGCTTTTTCCATATAGCTGTTATCTACGGCATGCGCTGTTAGTGATAAACCAGTGGTCATAGGCACACCGGAGCGCAATACCATAGCTAAACTTTGACTGTAGCGCGCAAGCAATGTCCGTTTTAAAATATCCCCAATAAATGGAATTTTTAATTTATATTGATCCCACTTAAAGCGTCCAGGCTCTGTATTTAAATAACGCCTCCAAGCGAATACCGCGCCAATCCCCATGATCAACAACAACCACCAGAAATTAACAAAAAAACTACTAGTACCAATTAGTATTTGTGTCATTAACGGTAATTCGGCATCAAACTTGGCAAACATGCTCGCAAAGGTAGGTATTACAAAAATATTTAAAATAACCATAGCTGCTACAAGAGCCAAAATAACAAAAGTGGGGTAGCGCATTGCTGCTTTTATTCGTTTGCGGGTTTCCTGTTCTTTTTCAAAATAAATAGCGAGTTGATAAAAAGCATCCTCTAATCGACCAGAACCTTCACCAACCATCACCATTGACACGGTTAAACGGCTAAACACCAAGTTATGCATAGCCATTGCACTGGATAAGTCGCGACCTTGTTCGAGCTGCTTGGTAACTTCTATTAGTACATTTTTAAATTTTTTATTTTGTGTTGTTTCTGCCAACCCAACCATTGCTCGTATAATTGGTATACCTGCTTTTAATAGCGAATACATTTGCCTAGAAAACATAATCATGTCGTCTAGCGTTATTTTTTCGACAAATAAATTATCAAAAATTTTGATGTTATTTTTTGTTTCAACTAAAGAGATTGATATTGGTATAAATTGACGCTTCATTAAACTATCAGCTACGCCAGCTTGGTTACTCGCTTCTAATTGGCCTTTAACCAACATACCTTTGCTGTCTTTAGCTTTGTAGCTATATAGTTGCATCAATATCCCCTACTATTTCTGGGATATATTCAGCCACTTTAAATACTTCATCTAAAGAGGTAACACCTTGCTTGGCGTATTTTAATGCCATTGTTGAGAGCGGCGAAAAATTCGCGCTATTTTTAGCGGCTTTTGCAAAACCTTGCGTGTCGTTAACTCGTAATGCATCCATCATTGCATCATCCATTTCGAGCAACTCAAAAATACCTACACGCCCTTTATAACCACTATGGTTACATGCTGTGCAACCTTGCCCTTTAGAGAATTGAGCTTCAGTAACATCTTCGCCTAAATATTTTAGCCAGCTTATTTCTTGATGATCTGGCAAGTACGGTACTCTGCAGTCATTACATACTCGTCTTACTAATCGCTGGGCAATAATCGCGCGCAGTGAACTTGCAACTAAATAGGCTGGTGCGCCCATGTCGATTAAGCGCATAGCACTGGTAATTGCATCATTGGTATGTAACGTTGATAGTACGAGGTGGCCTGTTAAAGCGGCCCTTAATCCAATATCCACGGTTTCTTGGTCACGCATTTCGCCCACCATTATAATGTCAGGGTCTTGCCTTAGAGTGGTCCGTAAAATACTTGCAAAGCTCAGCCCTATTTTATTATTTATTTGTACCTGGTTAATACGGCCAATACGATACTCAACGGGATCCTCTACTGTAATAATTTTACTTTCTTGTTGGTTTAACTCACTTAATGCACCGTATAGCGTGGTTGTTTTACCCGAGCCTGTTGGCCCAGTAACTAAAACCATGCCATGAGGACGTTTTATAATGCTGCGTACACGTTTTAATATGTGTACTGGCATGCCTGTTTCATCTAACGATAATAATCCTGCTGATTGATCAAGCAAACGCATTACAACTGATTCACCATGCTGAACGGGCATGGTAGATAGGCGCACATCAATACTATGGCTGCGCACTTTTATATTAAAGCGACCATCCTGAGGGAGGCGTTTTTCAGATATATCTAATCCCGACATAAGCTTTAAACGTAGCACTAGTGCCGATGCTATTTTTACTTGGTTAAGAGTGTGCTCTTGTAATATGCCATCTACACGTTGACGAATGCGAAGCAAACCTTCATCTGGCTCAATGTGAATATCGGATGCGCGAACTTGCACAGCATCTTCAAATATTGATTGCAGTAGCTTTACAACGGTTGCATCAGATGTTTCATCACCTAAAGAGTTTAAATCAAACTCTTCTACGTCTTGATATTCTTCATGGAGTTGTGCTGCAAAGTTAGTAATTTCATCTGTACGACGATATACGTTGTCAAACGCAGCCATTATTTGACTTTCTTGTACAACAGCTAAATCTATTCGTTTAGGAGCAAGCATAGTTGCAAGTTGATCAAGCCCCCTTAGATCAGCAGGATCGCTCATCCCGACTAAAACAGAGTCACCATTGTCTTCAATTACTAATGCTCTGTAGCGACGTGCATAAACCTCAGATAAAAGCTTAGATACATCAGCTGATATTTTTCGCTGTGATATATCTAAAAAAGGTACTTGTAATTGCTGCGCTAAAAAACGTAATAGTTGTGGTTCACTAATAAACTCAAGTGTAATAAGCGTCGAACCTAATTTACGACCCGTCGCAGCTTGAACGTTTAGCGCTTCGCTTAGTTGCGCTTCGGTGATCATGTGCTCATGAACCAGTAAGTCCCCTAAGCGCATTTTTAAACTAGGTCTCATACGGCCTCCTTTAGCGCAACTAAACGCTGTAATGCATGCTGCGTCATAGCTGTATTTAATCCACCTAAATCTAGAGCCACTTTGTAAAGCTGTTTAGCATCGAGGTACTCTCCTAATGCATCTTTTGAAGTTGCAAGTGCCAGCCACCACTTAGCTTGACTAGGCTGTAGTTGTGTAAGATGTTTAAAGCTTTCAAGTGCTTTATGGTGCTTACTCGCACTTTGTGCTGCAGTACCTTGCAACACCCAAAAATCAAGATTCGCTTGAGTCTCAAATTCATCACTTAAAAGCAGCAATACTCCTTCATACTGCTGTTGCATAATGAGTATTTTGCTTAGCATTACACGCCATTCAAGTACGTTAGGGTTTTGGCGAATACCTGATTGCAAAACCTGTTGTGCTGAATTTATATCTTGTTGTTTAAAGTAGGTTGCAGCGAGTAAATTTCGAGCCTCTACGTGTAAAGGCGATTGCGCTAAAATAATATTTAAATCACTAATGGCTTCGTTGTATAAGCCAAACTGTATTGCTTGTTTAGCTGTGGCTAATTGCTCAATCAATAAAGCCTGTGGCGACTTAGCTTCTGCCACGCTTTTAGTCATAGTATTTTGAGACTTAGTTTTAGTCACTGAAGTAATTTTTGGCTTGATGACAATAACTTCGCTAGCTACCAACACATTATCTTTAGCTAGTGCAGGCCTTTGTTTAACCTCAGCAATTACAACTGGCTCAGCCGTTGGTTGAGAAACCAGTAATGTTGCTTCACTCAACTTGGATTCAGCTAAATCATTCACTTCTGGTTTTATCTGCTCAACTTGCACAACCGTTTTCACAGCATCTTGCTCAACTAAAGGTTCTACATTACTTTTTTCATCTTGATAATCAGATAAATTAGAGCTTAGAACCGCGACCATTTTTTGCTGTGGTAACACAGACTCACGTTGAGTCTCTTTTTTGTCGGCGGTCGGTAAGTATAGGTATGCTAAAAAAATGACACTTAGCATAATAAGTAAAATTACGGCTTTAAATGCAATATTTTTTACATCATATATCGGCTTTAAGCTTATACCTTCTTGAGTACTTACTTGTTTAGCTTCTCGTTGCTCAATATTTTTAAGCATATTATTTATAACGCTCATAACCACTGCCTCCATGCCCATATGGCAGCAATAGCTAAAACACTAAACATTAAAGCACTGTAGCTCCAATATTGTCCGGTTCGATACTTTGCGCAGTCTTCGGTATCTTTTATGGCAAGTTGAATATGGCGATTTGTTATTGTATTTAACCCTTCACCGTAAGCTTGTAATAGTGCTTTGTGGCATAAAACATTAACTAATCTAGGAATTCCACGGCTAGCTCTAGCAATTTTGAGCCCTATACTATTATTAAATAAAGGAGGCCTATTAAACCCTGCAACTTGTAAGCGGTGATTAATATAATAAACAACCTCAGCGCCAGTCATCGCCCGTAATTTATACGAAAAACTGATACGTTGGCGTAATTGCCTTACTTTATTGTTTGCCAGCTTTTCATCAAGTTCAGGTTGCCCAAATAACACAACTTGAATTAGCTTTTCGCTTTCTGTTTCTAAGTTTGTAAATAATCTCAACGCTTCTAGAGTCTCCCAACTCAAGCATTGCGCCTCATCTATCAAAAGCACTACACGCTCATTATCTTCTTGTAAGTCAAGTAGGTGATGATTTATAAGCTGCCCTAGTGCTTGCTGATCTAATGCTTTATCTACATCCATGCCCAGCTCAATTGCAATCGCCCATCTAAGTTCTTCAGGGCTTAAATAGGAATTAGGCAAATAAGCCACAATGTAATCTGGCTCAAGTTGGTTTAATAGCTTTCTACACAGTAGCGTTTTACCAGTGCCAACTTCACCAGTGACTTTAATAAACCCTTCACCCATTTCAATAGCTGTTGTTAACACTTGCATCGCTTCGTGGTGCGGTTCAAGTGCACAAAAAAACTCTGTGTTAGGGGTTAACGTGAAAGGCATTTCACTTAAATTAAAAAAGCTTAAATACATGGTTAGTTTTCATACCATGTTTTTAAAAGCTGACGGCTTTCACCTTGTTGTTTTTTCCACGTATCTGGCATAACAACCGTTGGTTTGATTAAAATAATCAGTTCTTTTTTCTCTTGGCGTTTACGAATACTTTTAAATAAATTGCCAAATAGTGGGATATCACCCAACACCGGGGTTTTTGATTCTTCATCCTGTGTTGATGTTTGCATCAAACCACCAATAACCACTATTTCGCCACTTTGAGCGCGAATAACAGTATCTGATTCTCGAATGTTACTTTGTGCTAGAGGCAACTCAAAACGTTGATCGTCTAATGTAATTACTTTTAGCTGCTCTTCTGTTTCAGTTACTGAAGGGTGAACATGTAAAATTACTGAGCCATACTTGTCAATCTGCGGTGTCACATCAAGGGCAATACCAGAAAAGAACGGCGTTAAATCAATTTCAGGCGAGGTCGTTGTAGCAGTACCCGTTACCGTCGTACTTGATACATTAGTAACAAAATATTCGTCTTGCCCTACTTTTATAACTGCTTTTTGATTGTTTGTAGCGGTAACTCGAGGGTTAGATAGCATTTGCACATCACCTTGCGTTTCAAGCAAATTAATAACCCCGTTAAAGTCTCCTTTTTGAATGGTTAGCGATGACGCTCCACCAATTGCGGCTGAAATACTATTACTAATAGTAGAACCCGCTGTTGTAGCAAACGAAATACCGCCTTCTAAACCACTCGCTATACGCTCCCAGTTAACCCCCTGTTGGTACTCATCTTTTAAAGTTACTTCTATTATTTTTGCTTCTAGAATAACTTGGCGTTGCAGGTTTTCTTGGCTTTGACGCAAAAACTCTTTTAGCTGACTAATTTCGCTTGGTAGTGCATTTACGGTTACCAAACTAGCTTGTGGGCTTGCAACAACATAGCGCCCATCGCTTGCGCCAATTAAAGACTTAAGGGCGACTTCTAATTCTTTCCAAAAATCATTTTTATTAATTGTTTGGATTCGAGAACCGTTTAAATCTAAGCTTTGATTATCGCCGCCAAACTCATTATTTTGCTGGTTACTACTACCTGAACTTGAACCACTCGAACTACTGCCACTTTGTGCAAATTGACTAACCCCACCAGCAACCACACTCACTGTAGACTGACCATGGCGCTGCATCATTAAATAATTTACAGGTATTGTTTCTGTGCGCATTTTGGCTGGCAGTACTTGTACTATTCGTCCTTCATTAACAATGTCTAAAGGATACATACGCTTAATAACTGCAATGACTTCATTAAAAGTAACGCTTTTAAGATTTAAACTAATTGTGCCATTTACCTCGGGATGCACAGCAACACTAAAAGGCGTATCGTCCGTTAAGCCTGCAAAAAAGGCACCTATTTCAACGTCATTAGCGGCTACATCAAAACGCTTTATAGATAAATCATCACTTATAGTTTGCTCATTATTTATTGATGATAGTAGGCTTTGGGTAAGCTCACTCGGCATCTGTAAAGGCGCAATCGCTTTAGCTTCTACAGGTTCTTCAGCCAGCTCTTGTTCTATATGAGTTTTAACTTCTTTACCAGGCTTAAAGCTATGGCAAGCCGTTAAAAATGTAGGCAATAATAGGAGAACAAGCCACGGGTAAGATAAATTATTTTTTAATTTCATAGTCATATAATTCTAATTTTATTTGTTTATCGTCATTTGCTAGCACAACCTGTTTTGAGTTTATGCTTAGCACCCGAAAATCGTCTACAGCATCACCCACTCGATAAATATGGCCAGAAATAATAGCCTTAAATGCTGTACTGTTTTTAATAATAGATTGCAATTTAAGTTCTGTGTTTTGAGTTACACTCTTGTTGTTATTTACATACATATTTGGTTGAGTAGGATCGCGTAATTGCGCTAATGCACTGGGTGCGAAAGTGAACAAAAGTAATAAAAAACATAAATTATAATGCGATAAATTTTTCATTAGCGCTCACTGTAGCAATTTGTAAAGTTAATTCAGCTTGAGGGTACTCTAGTACCTGATAACTAAACTCCTGTATTAATAACTTATCTTGATTATTTTTTAATGCGGCTAAATATTTTTGTAAGCTAAAGTAGCTACCTTCTAAAGTAACGACCATCTGATGCTCAAAAAATAATGTTTGCGTATCATGTTCACCTAGTTTTTCTACATCGATAGCCTGTGCTGGTTTGACATTAAAGCTACTCACTTTTACGGCGCTACTATCTACGAGCAAATCTTTTAAAACGGCAGGTACATTTTTAGCCGCTACAAAGCCTTGACTAAAACTATTAAGTTGATTATTTATTTCAGCTAATTCATCTCTGGTTTGTGCAATTTGACTGCGTAAAACCTTAGTGTAGTCGTAGTTTAGTGCTTGATTTAACATGGAGAGTTGCGCATTTATCTGCTGTAACTCCTGCAATGCTGCATTTTGTTCAGAGCGAATATGAGCAACTTCATCTTGCTGTGGAAAAATAACAAACCACAGACCGAGGTAAATCACCATGAATAAGCCTACAAATACAGTTGAATACTTCTCACGCTTTTGCAGCGATGCAAATTGAGCTCGATACTTTGCCCAAATAGGCCAACCTTTGTCTTTCTTGTTGTTCATGGTTTAGCGCCTTTATCAGCAAGGTCGGTCGCCACATTAAATTCACTCAGACCATCTTTTGTTGACAGTTCTAAAACTGAAAATTCTTTATCAATAAAAAAAGGTGACTGCTTTAAATTATTAAACCACATAGGTAAAAATTTTGACTGCGATACTTGCCCTTTAAACGTGACACTTTGCCCTACAAATTTAATATGGGTAAGCCAGATATTAGGCTCGTGATACTTGGCTAAATCTTGCATAACCTGCGCATAGTCGGTTGCGGATTGATCTGAGCTTTGCTCTAAATAACTAAATATTTGCTGCTTATGCAAAACCTCTTGCTGAAGTGTTTTTAGCTCATTAATAAAAATTGTTTTATTTTGCTTCTCTGCTAGCTGCTGTTTTACAACTTCTAACTGAGCTTTTCCTTGTTTGAGATATTCCTTTTTTTGTTCTAAATCAAGCTCACTTGAATAAGTTTTATAACTGTAAAAAGCCCACGTGATTACAATAATTAATAGCGCACCTAACCACAACGTAATCATTCCAGACAAAGGGACTGGGTCTCGGCGTACTCGTAAGGTTTTTTGATAAAAATTAATCCGGGTTTTCATAGCACAGACTCCGGATCTGTTAATTGATAGGCTGCCCCGAGCGCATAATAAAAGTTTGGCTCTAATTGCTGCGCTAATTCTAAGTTAGGCGCAAAATCTACAACTTTTACTTGTAAAAACTCTGCAAGACCGGCTCTAAGAGTTGATGAAGATAAATCATCGCACTGTAGCTGTATGCTGCGAATTGGCGGTTGCTTGAGCTGGCTTTCAAAAAAGTCCATTGAACGCTGAATTTCTAACCCTAACGCCTCTACTAGTCCTTGGTTTTGATCCTTATCAGAAATACCTAAAAAACCATTTAATCGCCTAGCTAATACTAATTGTCCATCACGAATAATTAAGATTCGAGGTTCATGATTAGCATGCTGCACAATCAGCATATGCGCCTCTTTATATGAGCCAAACAAGGTAACCAGAATCATTTCTTCAGAGGTCATTGCACGCAAAACAGGTTTGGTTTGTTCAAAACTGTCTATAAACGGAAGTAGTTGCAGCTTATTAGTAATAAACACATTCATTTTGCTGCTTTGCATCGGTAGCGTTATTGGATAATCGATAAAATCAGCAACAATATTTTCAGGGGCTATATCAACTAAATCTTTTGTAGTCCAAGGGAGTGATTGGATGATTTCTTCATCACTAAGATTTGGTTTATCCATTTGCACTATTTGATAAAAGTAATGCGGTATAACTAAATTAACCGCACAAATGTCTGTAGAAACTTGATTTGTGCAAGCAACAATAGCAGCGGTATAATCGGCTTGTTCAGATACGTTGACACTATGTGAGCTGTGAACTATCCATTGGTCTCGTTGTTTTTTTAAACATACCGCGTTAACAGTATCTGCATAAGCAGCAACACCTATAGCTGTATTAGGATCCAAACTACGATTCAACCAAGAAAACAGCTTTTCTTTCATATAGCTACTATTGTTAATGATGTATTAACCAAGTGTCGTACATTTTATTTACTTTGCCAAGTTGAAAACTAATAAATATGCATAAATCATTTGAAACTAAAGAAAATAACTATATTCAGCAAATAGATACAACGTTTCTAAAAAAGAGAAATATTTGTTTAGGTATAAAACGTGACGATCTACTACATCCGCTAATAAGTGGTAACAAATGGCGTAAATTAAAATACAATTTAGCGCATATGCAAAAGATAAATAAAACAGAGCTTCTGACTTTTGGTGGTGCGTTTTCAAACCATATTCACGCCTGCGCAGCCGCAGGAAAAGAATTTAATATAAAAACTCACGCGATTATTCGCGGACCAGAACTGGATAACAACAACCCAACAATCCAATTTGCAAAACATTGTGGTATGAACCTACATGTTGTTAATCGTATAGAGTATCGAAAACGCCAAGACACCGATTACCTTAATGCTTTGCAAGAGCGCTTTCCAAATGCTTATATCATTCCTGAAGGTGGTACAAACGAGCACGCCTTATTAGGATGTAAAGAGTTAGTACAAAGCTTACCCGAACATAACTACTTAGCTTGTCCTACAGGTAGCGGTGGCACGCTTGCTGGATTAATAGAAGGCAGTGCTTCAACTACACAAATTATTGGTATAGCGGTATTAAAACAAGCTGATTATTTAAATGAAGAAATAAAAAAGCTGAGCGCTAAAGCTAATAATCAAACTAACTGGCAGTTACTCACAGAGTTTCATGGTGGTGGTTATGGAAAATTTTCACCTGAGTTATGGCAGTTCTGCCAAGATATAGGCCGCACACACAACCTACCGCTTGAGCCTATTTATAGCGGAAAAATGATGTATGCATTGTGGCAACTTATTGAGCAAGATTATTTCCCATCTGGGAGTAAGATTATTGCGGTCCATACCGGCGGACTTCAGGGGCTAAATGGTCTTAAATATAGAGGCTTAATTTAATGAAATACCGCTTGCGTAAACTCTTGAAGTGGCTCTGAAAAGTAAAACCCTTGAGCTCCAACCACTCCCAACTTGGCAAGCGTAAACAACTCTTTTTGAGTCTCTACGCCAACGGCATATACGGGTAAATTTAAAAGGTTTGCGGCTTCGACTATCTTTTTTATTTGCCTTTGATTTTGAGTTTTTTCATTTAACAAATGAATTAATTCGTATGA
>NZ_PJBR01000080.1:0-19892 GCF_002863625.1 Pseudoalteromonas sp. MelDa3
AGTGGTAGATTTGAAATTTGGGCATTCAATTTTAATTTAGCATCAGAGTCGCCTCTATTGGGACTTGGCTCAACATCAGAATTAAGATCATCTCACAATGTCTTTCTTGATGTTTTTGTTTGGTCTGGTTTACTTGGTTTACTTGTTTATTTATTCTTTACTCTATCTATTTTAAGGCGAAGCTTAACATCAGCTTTCTGCTATAAAAGTAACTTTGAGCTTGCAATTTTTATGTCTATTTTATTTATATTACTAAAGTCCGGTGGTGGGTTTGAAATCAAGTTTATATGGTTATTTTTAGCTTTTATAGCAGTACCTTCAAAAATGAAAAAAAGAGAGTGATAAATATATTTGTAGTGGTGTAGTTAATTTTGACACCTAATTAAAGGTGTTATGATACATCTCAAAAAACTTAAGCGGCTATGAGTAATCGTAAACTAGTTATATTAACCTTAGACTGAACTGAGTTTGAATATGTTTTACCAGAGCATATTGAAAAAGATTATGTCATAGTTTTAGTATCCTTAAGGCAGTAAAGGTCGATATACTTTCTGTTATCATATATTTGTATAAATTAAGTCGGTATAGTACTTAATCAAAAGCTATCAATCTTTAATAAAGATGAAATTCTTCATCTTAGTATTGACTAATCCCTTTAAATGCTCGTAGAGCTAATAGCATTTAAACTATATGAATATTTTTATCTTACCTTATCTTACCTTTCCGTAACGATTTGGTAGCTTAGAGTATATTTTGTTATTAAAATGTTGGAGCGCTAGGCTTTTTTAAAGAATATGGGGTCGGTTGCTAAGTCATAATTTTTTTCCAAAAATAATCAAGATACTGGACTTCCCATAGTTTGCTAGACACCTATGAGTTACATTGTAAATTCCAATAAAAGGTGTTTTATGAAAAAGGCAAACGTTATACCCAAGAGTTTAAAGAAGCGGCTGTTAAACAAATCACTGAGCGCGGATATTCAGTCTCAGACGTCGCAGAACGATTAGATATTTCTACCAAAACGTTATATCACTGGCGGAGTTAGTTATCAGATAAACTTAAATCCGTTCAATCATTCGATTAAAAAACGAATAATTAAGCGTAAGGTATACTCGACACGAGAAGGTGCGAAAGCTGAGATATTTAATTTTATATAAATGTTTTACAATCCAAAAAAGCGCCATTCACATACAGGCGGTGTTTCACCTGTTAAGTTTGAAGAAGCGTTAAAAACTGTCTAGTCAAAGCTAGGAAGTCCATACCTTGGAAGTATAGCCTCTTGTATGCTAAGCAATATAGCTAGGATAAAGTTTAATAGATAGTTTTTTTGGTGTTATGGCCATGTTAGTTTTAATATTATGAGGAATTACAAGTGAATGCGTAAGATATTATTTGTTTCGCCAACAGCTAAATTAGGTGGTGCTGAAAGAGTTATGCAAACTATAGCCCATTATTTGTTGCAGCAAGGCTGGGAAGTCACTTTTTATATCATGTCGAGAGGTAGTCAAAGTGGTTGGGAAGAGCTTCAAAAATTTGATAACTTCAATTTTATAGTTAAAGAGTATAAATCTGAAAAAACCTCCTTATTATCTTTTTTGTATAATATTATTTCTCTAAATAGAAAGAGCAAATTCCATTATATTTTTTCATCACATTCACATACCAATGCTGCACTTTCTTTTCTTAAAAAAATTGATATCTTACCTGACGCTAAGTTAGTAGGCCGGGAATCTACAATTGTCTTTGAAAGATTTTATGGTGCTAAACGTAGAATTTTTAAAATACTATATAACTATTTTTATGGTTCACATGATCTCCTTATTTGCCAAACAGAATTGATGAAAAAGTCACTCATATGCTCCTTGGAAAAATTGCCAGCAAAAAACATTCAGGTCATCCCAAATCCTTTAAGTATTGATAGAATTGATTCAGGGCTAAAGGAGAGTGTTGTAAAACTAAGAGATCTAACAGTTAAAAATATAGTTGCTTGTGGCAGACTAGTACCAGTAAAAAACTTTTCGCTGTTGATCAATGTCTTATCCAGGTTAATTTTAGAGGGTTATTTAACTCACTTATATATTGTTGGTGATGGTGTCGATAGAAAATTACTATGCGATTTAAGTACTTCGTTGAAACTTGATAATTATATTACATTTGTTGGGCACCAAGAAAATACTGCTCAATGGTATAAAATAGCCGATGTGGGTGTCATATCTTCCATAAAAGAAGGTTTTCCCAACGTTATTTTAGAAATGATGGCTTCAGGTACAAAAAATATTGTAACGACACCTTGTACTGGAGATCTTGATACATTGCCGGAAGTTATAATTTCAGAAGATCATTCAGAAGAAGCTTTGTATTTAGCGGTTAAATCAGTATTACGGAAAAGTAATGATCATGGGGAAATATACAGAAAGTATATTGAAACTCATAGAACGGTTGAAATGTTCTGGAAAACCTTGGAAACTAAGATTAAGAACAAAGTAACTGACTAATTTTTGTATTTTTTAATTTATATTTTTCAATAATATAATTACTCATTGTTTTGGCGTGCCGAATGAAACATGAGCGATTTATATTGTTTTTTAGTTAGGATTTTTATTAAGTGATAGTATTTATTGTAGGTGCATTGCCTAGTTCTATTATTAATTTTAGAGGGCAATTAGTAAAAGCACTGGTTAATAACCAGCATAGGGTTACTGCTATGGCTAGTGGTGCATCTGATAAAGAAGTTAAAAATATTGAAGTTTTAGGTGTGGGATATCATGACTACCCAGTAAGTCGTAATAGCTTACGACCAGCTCAGGATATTAAAACCTTTGTAATGCTTCGTAGTTTCTTTAAGCAGCAAAAACCAGATGTAATATTAGCTTACACAATTAAACCCATAATTTGGGGTGGGATAGCTGCTCGTATAGTCCCTAGTTGTCGTTTTTATGCTCTAGTAACTGGTTTAGGGTTTGCTTTTCAAAGAGGCAATTGGAAAAAGAACCTTTTGATGAAGTTAGTTGTTATTTTATATAAAGCAGCTCTAAAGAATGCGGATAAAGTCATTTTTCAAAACCCCGACAACAAACAGATTTTTATTGATTTAGGCATAGTGCCTGAACATAAAACGGCTGTTGTAAATGGCTCTGGCGTTGATGTTAAGTACTTTGAGGTAAACCCCCTGCCTTTAACACCTAAATTTTTACTTATTGCTCGGTTATTGGGTGATAAAGGGATACGTGAATATGTTAAAGCTGCGAATATTATTAAACAACATTACCCACAAGCAGTATTTCAGCTAGTTGGCCCTGAAGATCCCTCACCAGATGGTATTTCACTAGAAGAACTAACAAAGTTAAATCAAAATAATTCAGTTGATTATTTGGGCAGTACAAATGATGTTCGTCCTTTTATTGATGACTGTAGTATTTTTGTGTTGCCCTCGTATCATGAAGGACTGCCTCGTACAGTTTTAGAGGCAATGGCAACAGGGAGACCTATTTTAACAACAGATGTTCCAGGTTGCCGCGAAACCGTTATTAATGGCGAAAATGGTTGGTTAGTCGAAAAAGCAAATGTAGAGCAACTGGTTAACAGAATGACATGGTTTATCGAAAACCCTTTAGAGTGGCAGCGAATGGCTGAGGCTAGCAGAACTATGGTTGAAAATAAGTTTGATGTTCATAAAGTAAATGCCGAATTAATGGATATTATGGGGCTGAGTAAATGAAACGACTCTTTGATTTTTTAGTTGCTCTTTTTACATTACTTATTTTATTACCTGTAATAATTGTGGTTGCTGTACTCATTCGTTTTAAATTGGGTTCGCCTATTTTATTTACTCAAGATCGCCCTGGTCTGAATGGTAAAATATTTAAAATGATGAAGTTTAGAAGCATGCTTGATGGAAAAGATAAGCTTGGTAATATGCTGCCAGATAGTGAGCGTATGACATCATTTGGCTCATTTTTGCGCTCTACTAGTTTAGATGAACTACCAGGTTTATTTAATGTATTAAAGGGCGATATGAGTTTAGTAGGTCCTAGACCTTTATTAGTGCAGTATTTACCTCTTTATAGTACTGAGCAAGCACGCCGACATAATGTGCGCCCAGGTATAACTGGTTGGGCTCAAGTAAATGGGCGCAACGCTATTAGTTGGGAGGAAAAATTTAAACTAGACGTTTGGTATGTTAACAACCAAAGCTTTTTACTCGATATGAAAATATTATTTTTAACAGTAAAAAAAGTATTTGTTCGTGAAGGGATAAGTGCTGATGGGGAGGCTACTATGTCTCTTTTTGAAGGAAGTGATAAAAAATGAAAGATATAATAATAGTTGGTGGTGGAGGTTTTGCTAAGGAAGTTATTTGGCTCGCCGATGATTGTAGCCGAAAGGTTAGAGGTGTTTTAGATGATTCTGTTCAAACGCATAATACACAAGTACAAGGTGCTACAGTTCTAGGGAGTGTTGAAGAGTGGGTACATTATAAAGATTGTGAGTTTATTGTTGCAATTGGCTCCCCAAGAACGAGACGAAATGTATTAAATAAGATGCTGACTTTAGGTGAGCCTGATTTTGCCACCTTAATACACCCAAGTGTAAGACTTTCTAATACAGTAAATGTAGAAGAAGGCTCTATAATTTGTGCAGGCTCAATACTCACAGCAGATATTAAGCTAGGCAAACATAACATCTTAAATTTGAATGTAACAGTAGGTCATGAATGTGAATTTGCTGATTACGTTACTGTTGCACCTATGGTAGCAGTGTCTGGTAATGTGATATTACACCATCTAGTTGAGGTTGGTACCGGGGCTGTTATTCGCCAAGGTCTTGAGCTTGCTGAAGGCTCGATGTTGGGCATGGGTGGTATTCTTACTAAGAACATTCCTGAACGAATGATCTTTGCCGGTAATCCAGCAAAAAAATTGAAGGAAATTGTTGAGTAATGGAAGTATCAATAATCGGTTCTGGAACTATGGCCACAGGCATAACTCAAGTGTTATGCATAAGTAATGAAATTTCAAAAGTTAATTTAATAGCAAGAACTGAAGAAAAAGCTTTAGCTTCAAAAAGTGTTTGTATAAAAAATATATCTCGTCTTGCTCGTAAAGGTAAAATTTCAGATGAGGAAGCGACTTTAGCCCTAGGAAAGCTCTATTGTAATGCTGAATTAGCTACTGTAGTTAATTCTGGTTTAATTATAGAAGCAATAGTTGAAGATTTTACAGCTAAAATGGTACTTTTTTCTAAACTTGCTCAGTTTATAAATCAATCTGTAATTGTTGCTTCTAATACATCATCTCTATCCATTACTGCATTTGCTAGTGTATTACCAAATCCTAAAAACGTAGTTGGATTACATTTTTTTAACCCTGCTCCGGTAATGGAATTAGTTGAAATTATTGTAGGTCATGAAACTGAACCTACAATAATTGAACAACTCCAAGCTTTAACAAAAAACCTTGGGAAAGTGCCTGTAGTTGTTCAAGAGGCTCCTGGTTTTGTTGTGAATCGAATGCTTATACCAATGATAAATGAAGCTGTTAGTATTTTAGCTGAAGGTGTTGCTACTGCTGACGATATTGATAAGGCAATGAAGTTTGGTGCTCACCATCCTATGGGCCCTTTAGCGTTAGCTGATTTAATTGGTAATGATGTTAATTTATCTATAATGGAAACTCTCTACAGTGAAACTGGGGATCCTAAATACAGAGCGCATCCACTTCTAAGAAAAATGGTTAGAGCTAACCACTTAGGTCGTAAAACAAAAAAAGGCTTTTTTGAGTATTAATATATGTTAAATACCCCTTTCTCTCCTTGGCCTAACTTTACTCAAGACGAAGCCAATGCCGTAAGTCGCGTTGTGCTTTCAAATAAAGTTAATTATTGGACTGGCACTGAAGGCCGTGAATTTGAAAAAGAGTTTGCTACTTGGGCTGATAGTGAATATGCCATAGCGCTTGGTAATGGCACTTTAGCACTTGATTTAGCACTTAAAGCCTTAGATGTAGGCGCTGAAGATGAAGATGAAGTAATAACTACGCCTCGTACGTTTTTAGCATCTGCGTCAAGTATTGTTACTGCGGGCGCAGCACCTGTATTTGCTGATGTTGATTTAAATAGCCAAGCAATTACAGCCGCTAGTATTAAAGCAGTACTTACACCGAAAACAAAAGCGGTTATTGTTGTGCATTTAGCGGGTATGCCTGCCGAAATGGACGACATTATGGCGCTCAGTAAAGAGCATGGCTTTTATGTAATTGAGGATTGTGCCCAAGCACATGGCGCTAAATATAAAGGCCGTTCAGTAGGTAGTATTGGCCATGTTGGCGCTTGGAGTTTTTGCCAAGATAAAATAATGACCACTGGCGGCGAAGGCGGCATGGTAACCACTAACTCAAAAGAGTTATGGTCCACTATGTGGAGCTATAAAGACCACGGTAAAAGCTTTGATGCTATTTATAACCGTGATCACCCACCTGGGTTTAGATGGTTACACGAAAGCTTTGGTACCAACTGGCGTATGACTGAAATGCAAGCAGTATTAGGCCGTATTCAACTAACGCGTATGAGTGACTGGACCGCTAAGCGTCAAGCATATGGTGCTGAGCTAGATAAAGCTGCCAGTGAATTTGACTGTATTCGTTTAGTAACAATGCCAAGCTACATTGAACACGCAGAATATAAACACTATATGTTTGTTAAGCCGGAGCAACTAGCTGAAGGCTGGGATCGTGACCGTATAGTGAATGAAATTGTAAAGCGCGGTGTACCATGCTTTCAGGGAAGTTGCTCTGAGGTGTACCTAGAGAAAGCATTTGATAATACCCCATGGCGCCCAGAAAAACGTTTACCTAATGCCGTAGAGTTAGGCGAAACGTCATTGATGTTTTTGGTACATCCAACGCTTACTGAAGTTGAAATAGCTAAAACTACTCAAGTGATGAAAGAGGTTTTTTCATTGGCATCTAAATCTTAAAGAAGCGATGAACTCTCAGCTTATAATTGTAAGTTAAGAATCATAGTTATAAGCTGCACTCACTGTTTAGGGGTTATGCATGAATACTTGTTTATGCAGTGCGGGTTGAGACAAAGTGGGGGCAGAATTCATTACTTAGTAATGAATTTTCTAGAACGTAAGCTCATCACCCAATCGTATATTATATCGGGAGTAGTTTTTTGATTTTTTTAACTAGCTAATTCAAAAGTATTTATTTTAAAATGTGTCTCAGGCTGAGACATTTCTGAGACACATTTTACCACTATTTATTACACCAATAGTGACATATCTTAAATTATTAACCGCCCCCATATAGCCCTAATACTGTAATTTCTTACTATATACTCAGAGAATAAACTTCATGAAAAGCTAATTACAGTAGCCTCTTTTTTGTTATAGTTACCACCTTGTTTATTTCAAATACGATACCGGGTTGACCCTGTACCTAAACCGCAAAGGAACGTGCCATGGATAGTTTCATTCGATCTATTTTAAATGCATCGCGTACTAAAAAGCGGATCATCACATTGTGTATTGATTCGCTATTCATTATGTTGGCTTTTTGGTTAGCACTTATTGTCAGGCTTGACAGTTTAGCGCCCCTAACGCAATTAGATCATTGGCTTTTATTAGCCGTGTTAGTACCTATAAGTCTATATACATTTATCAGTTTAGGCTTGTATCGCGCTGTACTTAGGTATATGAATTCGCAAGCTATTTGGGCAATTGTACTCGGTACTGTTATAACAACGATTGCCTTGGTTCTAATCGCTTTTTTTATTAACATAGACATACCGCGCACGATGCCATTTATATTTGCGTGGTTGTGTTTATTAACTGTCGGTGGTTCTCGCGTATTGGTTCGCGCAATGATTGGCAGAATGACGACAAGTAAAAAAGAGTCTGTGATTATCTATGGTGCAGGCTCTGCTGGTCGACAATTAGCGACTGCATTAGGTGCTGGGCCAGAGTATTTTGTTAGAGCGTTCGTTGACGATGATGTGACAAAGCAGGGTTCAATTATTCAGGGTATACCTGTCGTATGTTTTAAAGATATCTACGAGTTAATTAATAAGCGTAGAGCTAGCAAAGTATTATTAGCACTTCCAAGCGAAACCCGTGCCCGCCGCAAAGAAATACTCGCCCAATTAGAACCTTTAGCTATTAATGTGCTTTCAATGCCCGGTATGGCTGATGTAGTAGAGGGGAAAGCAAAGCTTGCTGAAATAGCCGAAGTGGGCGTTGAAGATTTACTAGGGCGTGACCCAGTTGAACCTAATACAGATTTAATGACTGCTAACATTGAGAATAAAGTGGTTATGGTCACCGGAGCCGGTGGTTCTATCGGCTCAGAACTGTGTAGACAAATAGTTAAACAAAAACCAACAAAACTCGTTTTATTTGAACAAAGCGAATTTGCTCTATATTCAATAGAAAAAGAGCTTTGTGAATTCATTACTAATAACAGTCTAGATATAGAACTTGTGCCTATAATGGGCTCGGTGCAGCGAATTAATCGAATCGAAACTGTAATGACAGCATTTGGTGTGCAAACTGTTTATCATGCCGCAGCTTATAAGCATGTGCCGTTGGTTGAGCATAACGTAGTAGAAGGTGTGCGTAATAATGTGTTCGGTACTTATTACGCAGCAAAAGCAGCAGTCAACGCAAAGGTAGAGACCTTTGTGCTTATCTCAACAGATAAAGCGGTACGCCCGACTAATGTTATGGGTGCTACTAAGCGTATGGCTGAGCTATCGCTGCAAGGTTTAGCACAAGAGCAAGGTGTTAAACATAAAACACGTTTTTGTATGGTGCGCTTTGGTAATGTATTAGGGTCGAGTGGCTCTGTAGTGCCACTATTTCGCAGGCAAATAAAAGAAGGCGGCCCGATAACGCTCACACATCCTGATATAACACGCTTTTTTATGACGATCCCTGAAGCGGCGCAATTAGTTATACAAGCAGGCGCGATGGGCAAGGGTGGCGACGTATTTGTACTTGATATGGGCGATCCAGTTAAAATTAAAGATCTTGCGACTAAAATGGTTCGTCTTTCTGGTTTTGAAGTTAAAAGCGATACTAATCCACATGGCGATATTGAAATTAAGTGTACGGGCTTACGCCCAGGTGAAAAGCTATATGAAGAACTGCTGATCGGCGATAATGTTGGCGAGACCTCTCATGAACGAATCATGACTGCCAATGAGGTAATGTTGCCTTTGGCCGAGCTTAATGTGTTTATAGAAGCGCTAGATATTGCGTGTCATAATTTTGATCACGAAACAATACGTCAACTGCTCTTAGACGCACCAACAGGCTTTAATCCAACCGATGGCATATGCGATTTGGTATGGAATGCTAAAATAGGGCAGCCAAGCGCAGGTAAGCAAAAAGTTGTGAATATTAATTAAGAAATTTATTTTGCACTTTGTTGATGTAAAGGTAAGTATCTAGCCTTGTACAATAAATAAAATTTAAAGCGTGAGTTTAACTCGCGCTTTTTGTGTTTTGTAGTAAAGCTTTATTTTTAGAATAATAGAGTTAACTAAGATTAATAACGCGTATAGCGCGTTTGTAACATTCATAAAGGAATAATTATGCCACGTAAGTATTTTGGTACCGATGGAGTAAGAGGTAAAGTAGGGACTTTTCCTATTACGCCTGATTTTGCAATGAAGTTAGGCTGGGCCGCGGGTACAGTCTTAGCCTCTAGTGGTACAAAAGAGATATTAATAGGTAAAGATACACGTAATAGCGGTTATATGTTTGAGTCAGCTATTGAAGCAGGTCTTTCTGCTGCGGGTGTTAATGTAGCATTTGTTGGCCCAATGCCAACGCCTGCTGTTGCTTATTTAGCATCAACGTTTAGAGCCGATGCAGGTGTTGTTATTAGTGCATCGCATAATCCATATTATGATAATGGTATTAAGTTTTTTAATAACTCTGGTACGAAGTTAAACGATGAGCAAGAGCTAGAAATTGAAGCTTTACTTGAGCAAGCATTAAATAATAACGCTATGCAGTGTGTTAGCTCAGAACGTTTAGGTAAAGCAAGACGCATTAACGATGCTGCAGGACGATACATTGAATTTTGCAAAGGCATATTTGCTAAAGATTTAACACTTGAGGGTTTAAAAATTGTTGTCGATAGTGCAAATGGGGCTGCGTATCATATAGCACCAAATGTTTATGCAGAGCTGGGTGCTGATGTTATTAGCATTAACGATAAACCAAACGGTTTAAACATAAATGAGCAATGTGGTGCTACACATCTAGATAGCCTTCAAGCAGCTGTACTTGAACATAAAGCAGACTTAGGTATTGCGCTTGATGGTGATGCTGACAGATTAATGCTTGTTGATGCCAGTGGCGCCGTGATTGACGGTGACCAAATCCTTTATATTTTAGCTAAGGCCGCAAAGCTGCAAGGCAAAATGCAAGGTGGTGTCGTTGGCACACTGATGTCTAACCTGGGATTAGAGCTAGCGCTCAAGGAAATGGATATACCGTTCAAGCGCGCAAAAGTAGGCGATCGCTATGTTGTAGAGCAGCTTAAAAATACGGGTTGGAAACTTGGTGGTGAAGGCTCAGGCCATATTCTACACTTAGATTATGCAACTACCGGTGATGGTATTGTTGCTTCTTTACTGGTATTAACTGCGCTAATTAAGCAAAAGCAATCATTAAAAGACTATGTGGCTGGTATGCAAAAATTACCTCAGGTACTTCTCAATGTGCGTTTATCACAAAATAATGCGAATGAGATTTTAAATACTTATTCAGTTAAGCAAGCAGTAGTAGAAGCTGAAACACTATTGGCAGATACAGGCCGTGTTTTACTACGAAAATCAGGCACTGAACCATTGATCCGTGTTATGGTCGAGTCAACTGATTCTGTCGCATCTCAAGCGCAAGCTGAGCATATTGCTACGGCAATAAAAGCGTTATTGTAGAAATATATATAGGTTATAGAAGGTGAGCTTTCTATCTCACCTTCAAATATATCTATGGGCTACGTATATAATTGGGGTTTAAATTACTGGCTATATGGCACTATTAATTCCCGAGTTTGCAAGCTAAAACGTAGCTAATTTTATTTAGCATTTTAATCAAACGCTTCATGCAATCCCACGTTCAACCATCATTTCATTAAACGCAAACCCATCCTGCCTTGACGCATTAGCAACATAAGGCGCATATACTTCAAACAGTAAACGTGTATCGCTATGCCCTAACATATGTGAAATATATAACGGGTTTTCGTGTGCAGCAATATGCAGCACAGCCGCAGTGTGGCGTGTTTCGTAAGGGCGTCTGCGTGCCAGACCCGCTTTTTTTAGAGTGGGAAACCAAAGCTGCTTACTCACAAAGTGATTATCAAGTGGATTGGCCTTATGAGTAAATACAAATTCATTACTAGCTTGGTTTTTTAAGCGGTTGAACAATGCATAGAGTGTATCGCACATTTTTAATTCACGGCGTGACTTAGGTGTTTTTACATCACACAGCTCACCATTGACCCAGTTATGGCGAATACGAATAAGACGATGATTGAAATCTATATCTCCCCAACGCAAACCATGAACCTCACAGCTACGCATCCCTGTCCAAAAACGTACTTTAAAGTAATCTTTCCACTCAATAGGTGCCACCTCTAAAAAGCATTGCACTTCATCAGCCGTTAGCGGGTTAGAATCAGCTCGCTCTTCTTTAAGTGTTTTGTATCGACGCATAGGGTAAGCAAAGTCATGCTCTTCAGCCGCTAAGCTTAAAATCGCAATAAGTGGCCACAAGATGCCATTAATGCGTTTGTTGGTGAGCTTTCGTCGGCCATTCTTTTTTATCATCGTTAGACTTTCACGAAAATAATCCACATTGGCGAGTGTAATTTCACTCACGAGGATATTCCCAAACTCAGGAATTAAATATTTATCGAGCGTATTGCGCATTACGCTTTGATAGCTCTTCTTCCATTTTGCTTTTTGACGATCAAACCATTCATTGGCGTAATCATTAAAAAACGGGTAGAGGCGATCGGGGTCTTTAGTGCGTTGCAGTGTTTCAAATTTCGCGACTTTTTTGCTATCAGGAAAATAATCACGGTATTGAAACGTTTCTAAGTCAATTTCCGCGTTCATTTTTTTGAGAGTGGCATTGGCTTTTTTTAAATTAGCCGGTGTAGCCATGAGCTTAGTGCCTTCACGAAAGCGTTGCCCATAAAGGTGTAAATCAAATTGAATGCGTCCATTAGGACGAATACGAATGTGAGCCATAATGGTCTCCATTAGTTAATGGATCTATAAATAGATCTATCCCTCACCAATGGAATTCGTTAGAATTAAGCCATCGGCTGGGTAGGGTTAAACGTCGCGCAGCCGATACGGGGTAGAGAGGTTCCAGTCTCTCTACCTCAACTGCTTATTTTATTGTCAGTTATACGAATACCATACACTAGGTACAAAATCGCGCTACTAACTAGAATTTCAGTAATTAATATAGCAGGTACTGTTTATTTATCCAGTACCCCGTTGTAAGTTTGTCGATTTTGAAATCTTTGCAAACAATGTGAGTAAGTGATGACACTGGGCTTAACATAAACACATTAGCCTCAGCAGATAATTTAAATATCATCAAACCCTAGAGCATCACCTTGTGGGTCACTAAAATCTTCCCCACGTTTCCCAAGTTTTTTCTCCAATGCTTTTTTAGCTTCTATTACCTTGTCCATTTTTTCAGGTGCAAGTTCAATATCATCAATACATTGATATGGATTGACTGAGTCTGTGTCGCTATAAAAACCGAGACTACGTTTTCCATTTTCATCTAGTAACATTTGCAACTTGATTTGCTTAGCTGATGTGATATCACTAATTTTCACTTTTGAAAGTGCACTTAAGTTAATACGGTAAATCGTAGGCGGTGTTTCATTGATTTCCTGTGTAGATAAAAAACAATTACCCCCAGTTTCTTCCGTTAATCCAGCGAGCATCACGCAATTACTTTCAATGTACAATAGTGCTTCGTTTGCTTTTTTTACTATGTTCATACTACGATAGATTTTAATTTCATCTTTTAAGGAATAGATACTGATAACAAGCCTTTGCTCAACGATGTAGTTTATTTCTTTTTTATTAGCATAATCTCGCAAAGAAAGTAACGAGTTGGATATTACGTTATAACCATCACTAAATATCGCCCGTTCATCATCAGTATATATAGTCACTGTTTTAGATTTAGTTGATTCACAGAGATTTTTTAAATTGTCAACGCCATCCTTATTCAATAATAAGTCAAATTTTGGTACAAACCCTTTAGGAGCATCAAATGGGATAAGTCTGTTGTCACGCTCGATACGAACTTTCAATTTTTCTTTATTGATTTCAAATGAATCGTAAGGCGTATGTGAATTTGCGATATTGGCCATTTCTATTGCTGAGGCTGTTGGTATTGTGAGCTGCTTTGCTTGTTCTACAAACATTAAAAAATCAAGGTGCTCGGCTACTATCTCTTTAGCCAGAATATATATACGTGACTCGGCTTCTGTTAGGGTGTCAACATGCGGGTAGGAGCTTTTGGAGGTATACTCGATATCGACCTCAATATTGGCCTGTTGTGAATGGACACTCAAACACTGATTGAAGCTGCTTGCGCATAGACTCCACTGTCCATTTTTTAATAACCAATCTTTTTCAATATTTAGACCGATTATTCGCATGTTATCACCTGCTCCCATGATTAGTTTGCATATTTTATCATCGATAATAAATGAAATCCGAGCTTCAGCATCCAATTTTATTACGCTCTTTAGAAAATCATTTATCGAAGTTTGCTCTTTTGGTTTAACAACTATTTTTGCCATTATTAGTTATCCTTATTTTAAGGTTATGTTTAAAAAGTATTGTTCCAACGTTTGCGCTAGCAATGTTGAGGGAATGAGAGTTCTCAGCGTGATAATTAATTGAGTATTTCCATAAGGCGTTTTACGCCAGTTAAAATTATCGGCTTTACGTAAAAATTGGTGCTTAACCATATTTAATTTGTTGCTGTTAAGGCTTTTTCTATTTTGGATTAGTAAAAAAGTAGCCGTGTAATGCTTTAATGACCCTCTGTGGCAAAGAGTTTTAAAAGCTTGCAATGTTTTTTGGTTGCATTTACAAGTAAATTGAATATCAAGGGTTTCGATATTTGATTTACCCTCTGGTGTGTGAAGAATTACTTTGGGTTTACCCAATGTTTTTAGCGCTGTTAGCTCTTTAGAGGTAAAGTTTAAATATTGTCCTTTTGCTAATTGACGCCATTGAATATTGGCTGTTTTAAAGTCTAATATTTCATTATTAAGCGCAGTAAATAGCTTTTTACAAAAGTAATAAAACGTATTTGTATTTTTATCGATAAATTCTTCAGGTAAGGAGCTAATCCAGAGAGGTGTAAAATCACATTTATTAAATGTAGAAGGCTGTTTATTGATCGTGCTGCTCTTACCTCCCATGAGGGTATTTAATTTCAGTTTATTTATAATTTGGCTCTCTGCTAACTCAGGCTGGAACTGCTTTTTATCCTTATTGCTCAGTAATGAGTACTCTTGGCTAAGTGAGTTTAAAATACGCGAAATATCATTTGAACCTACAGGGATATCAAAGATATAGCGAAGCTCTGCTCGTGAGTATTGGCGACATGCAGGTTTGAGTAATGCAATTGTTTTTTCCATACCATGAAGGTAATGACGACGAGTCGTTGCGTAGCTAGAGTGTCCCAGCTCCTTTGCTATAGTGTCTAATAATAACCCGGTATTCATTTCGTTAAATGGTCGGCCTTCTAACCAAAAATCAAAACGCGCTAAACAGCTTTCCTTAGATAGCATTGCCTCTGTAGCTTCATCTTGAAGGATACTTGATAAGTGACATCCTTGACGCTGATAAGCGAGATGTAATCCCTGTAAATAAAGTAATTCCGCACCACCATGACGCAAATGATGGAAGCGTACTTTAGGGCCGAATAGTGCTTTTAATGCTTGAGTTGCAGGGTAGATATAATAGCTTGAGCGCAAGCCTATAGATTCGTGTTCAAAACCAAGTAAAGGTTTCGTTTCATCACAGCCTGTTTTGATTTTTAATAATATTCGTATAAGTTTGGCTGCTGGCTCTGGCATAAATACAGTAATTATTCTCGTCTTTTTATTTTTAGTCGTCCCCTCTGGCGTATTTCTTATAACGATACTAAAAAGCTGATTTTTTTGTGAGTTTATGTTCGTAATGTCACCTAGGCATAACCTTAAAACTTCGCCTCTTCGCATAGCTCCGTAATACCCTAAGATGACTGCTATACTGGAAAATAGTCGCTGCATGGCATGCCCATTTTTTGAAGAAAGTAATAGCTCTACGGTGCTGTTTATCTGAGACACATTTAAGCAAAGTGGATCAACAAGGGAAGGCAGTTCAGGGCGCTCGAACTGTTCTAGATCTAACTCATCAGTGAGCTCTTGATGCGCTGCACTGCGAAGGAAATTATATAAATGCCACGGTGTTGTTTTTTCATCTAAACGTTCGAACTCTTTATGTGCCCAACGATGCAATGTTTCCGGGTTGGAGGCATCGTCAAAGCTTAATGGGTTTAAGTTTTTATAAAAGTTTGTATAGCGGTCGATACTTTGAGGAGGGAGCATCTTTTTGTGAACCCCACCTTCATTAAATAGTTCATCAGTAAAGTGAAAAAACAGTTTAGGTATCACATTGTCGTGATCCCAAGTTGGCGCAGTAGGCCTCATAACATTTTTTTGGGATGATAATTTATAGTATTTAATAAGTTTTGTATGAGGCCATGCATCGACGAGTGCTTTTTTTACTGTCCCTGCAACCGCTTTATTCATCGGGGGAATGAATAATAATTTTTCTTTTGCCGTATCAATAGTATGAGGTTTTGTGGATTCAAGTGGCGATACATGACGCATAGGATCACTTAAGTCACGTAATAATTTTGGTGGCACTGCATAGTGGTGATGCCAAAATGATTGAAAAGTACGCAACCATTCTGCTGGGCTCATTGCAGCGAAATAATATGGTTCAGTATCTACCCATCGATTAATAGCATCCAATAATGATTTTGTTGTTAACGCCTTTTCAGGGGGATAGTTATAAAAGTTTTGCAAAACCCTTAAAGGGAAAGCTGGCAGTGGGTAACGTGTGAAACTCGTGTTGCTTTCATCTGCATATGAAGCAATAGGTTTAGGGTGTGACACTTTGAGTGTAAATTGCCCTTCGAAAAACTCAATACAAGTAGGTGTTGATAATATCCTTTGCCAGTACGATAAATGCAGCGGTGCCACTTCAAAGTTCAACACAAGTAATACCCAACCTAAATCATGCCATCGCTTAACTATAAAAGACTCACGCTGTGACTCATATCGGGAAAAACATTGACTTGCTCGTAGATTCTTTTTATGAATATTAAGTAGCCACATGGTTGACTCATCCGTAAAAGCTTGCTCTTTTACTTCAGGTAACTGCCAATTACATATTTCTTTCAAATAAAATAAAACGTGATCAAGTGCGTTTAAAAGCACCCATTGTTTACCTGTGGGTATACTTTTAATTCGTTTATTAATGTCGTTGAGCTGCTCTTTTGATAATGCTCGTTCATTAATACTCAAAGAGTTAATTAGATCACATACCCACTGAAGGTTGCTAGTTTCCTCGCAATCCATACCTAGCTCTACACGGTAGGTAATAATAGTCTGAGCCGTTAGTGCTTTTTTAGCCATGATTTACTCCTTTTATCTCAGCTAAATTTAAAAACTCAGGGATTTTATTTAAAAAAGAGCAAAACTTATTTAGTGCGATAGGAAATAGCTCATCGCTTCCTAGTTGCTCTCCATAATTTGCATGCCCAATAAGTCGACTTATATCTTGCGACGTGAGCGTAGGAGATAATGATGCTAATGCATGCTGGGCAAAAAAGTGTCGTAAATGATAAGGTACTACTTTTACTTCCCCAGGATTAGCTTTAGACCACCACTTAGCCATGAACGATCGTAAAATCTTCGCTGATAATGGTTTTACCGATAAATTTTCATCAATCAAGAACCACATTAATGGAGAATCAAAAGTAGTAGATGAATGACGTTGTAAGTTTTGTAGTAAAAATTCGTAGCGTAATAATGCGAGACGAAAATAGTCACATAACCAAATAGTACGATAACGACCTTTATCAAAAATGATGGCAGAGTGTTTATCGAAGCAATATTCTTTTTTAAATGTAATTTCGTGTGTTGGACGTGCACTTGTTAATGCAATATATAATAGTGCAAGTTCATATACTCTAAAGTTATACAGTTCCAGTAAACTTTCTAGCGTATGTTTACTTTGCTCAAGCTTTTGGCATTGCAAGTGAAGTTCGTGAAAAAAGCGACGTACTGAATCAACATTTACATATCGTATTGAACCTATAAAAATAGGCGGGGTGTTTATATAGCTTCGTTTTGCTGTCGATATATCATGGTGTAATGAAGGTATTTTCCCTGGTGTACAGAGGTAGTCTTGTTGTTTGCTCGTATAGCGAATGATTTGAGAGTCGTTATGCATAATAGGTTTTGGAGCGCTAAACAGCTCTAATAGCTCAGGCTCATAGATAGCTTTAGATAGTCGTTTTAAGTAGTATGTTTGGGCAACAAAAATATCAGATCTTATTTGATCACTGTCGCGTCTTTGATAATGAAAAGCACTAGAATGATGTAAGTTATCAACTCCAAGTAAAACTGCTTTTGCTGGTGTTGTTAGGCTAGGATCGCATTGAACCATTTTTTTGAAGTAATTAAACAAAACATCCTTACGAACAAGATACTTTCCTTTTAATACAGGAGGAGTGCGCCATTTATCATTAATAAAACGTAAGAATATTTCTTTCTCTTCCTGGCTCATCACCCAACAATTATTAGCTTGAAGCGTTTTAGTTATTGCATCAGAGAACCAGTGATTTAAACCGTTTGGGATAGGTTGCCATTGCAAGCTAATACCGTCTTTAGTTGGATAAGCAATAGCATATTCGACCCACGACGGATTGTTTCTGCGGACACTCCTTAAACTGTGTTGTTGACAAGGGCTATTACCGCTAACAATGGTGATATCTGGAATATCTTTGATTGATCTACATGACGTGAGAGCATCAGACAGCCATAGGTATAAGAAGTTAAAAAGTGCGCGATCATATGCTGTTACCTTCGTACTTGATGATGGCTTATATAGTTTTTTCAATCTTATTACAGCTGTAATTAACTTAAGAGCACAATGCCTAGCATTGGGGAATGGGGCTCCACTATTTTTAAATCTTTCTTTTGATTTTATGGCTTCATTACTCATCGTTTATACATTTCTCGTTTAGTTGTTCGTTATTGAAATCGGTTAACTTTAAGCTAAATAGTAGGGCTACCTCAGCACACTAGTGGCGCTTAAAAACATGAATAAATCCCATGGTATTTATTCAAAAAATTCTGTTAATGAATTCAGTTTTTATCAGATACATTTATCACCTCTAATACTTGACGGAGATACTTGAGCTAAATGACTAAGCTGTTTTTTACTGGGTACCGCTAAATTAAGTGATTTAGCGTTGTTATGTCGGCTGTGTAATTGCTGCGGTAAAGATCTGAATTCAGGTGCAAGTAGTGCCGGCTTTATTAGCGCAAGGGTAGAAATTATTGGCTCAGCTTCATCATAAATAATGAGTGATGCTATTAACTTATATGCTGCATCATGACTGAGAATTACTTTAATTAGAGGTATAATGGCTAATACAACGAACTGTCCTTCATTTTCAGTCTTCAGCACTGGTATAGGACAGGAATCAAGCACACACTGAAGTTCTTTAATTGAAAGATACTGAATGTCGAGTAGTTTTTTCTGCGTAATCCTATCGTCTGATAGCAAAGCAGTCAGCGTTGGGTGTTGTTGCAATTCAAGTACGTTTAAAGGTAGTTTTTTAATCTTTGGCACAACAAGAGCTTCCTATATAATTCAATTTTACGATTAGCGATATGTTCATTTTGTTATTTATTAATATTGCTCTGGCTTCACTAAAATAGAAAAGTGCACTTCAAAGGATTTAAATCGATTAACGTTTGTATTACCTCAATTGGTAATTCTTTGAAGCTCCGATTTGCTTTCAATTGCACAGCATCACTTTTTGCAAATTTACTCAGTAGCGGATGAGTTATTAGCTTTATCTTTAAAAGTGGAATCGATTTCTGTCTATATTTCATAATTAGCTTCTCCATATATTTTAATCACCAAAGCAGCGTAAAGATTTTGTTTCACTGCAGTGGTCATTTAGTCATGCTAATAAGGCCTACATAATCGAAGTCGAAGTAACAAAAGTTACTTCGTTAGGATCAAGCAAGGGAATAAATAGCTCCATAGGTACAAGTCGAATCGTAAACATTATTTTTGATATATAAAAAAATTAGAGAACCCCAAAAAGCATGCTGTAATTCCTCCTTTTTAAATATTTATTAATTTCAATGGGTTGAAGTTTTGTTTTTTTTCAAAAAAAAAGTTTTTTTTATTGATTTTATGTTTTAAGTGGATTTCCAGGTGATAAGTAAGGCTATTTGTGCGTTTTAATGTGGACGTTGGAAGGGAGAGTGACTGAACAAGTATTTATTTAAGGAAGACGTAGTTCGTATAACTAAAGCATATAACGATGAACGTTAGTATTGATATTCTGATTTTTAAAATACTTGCTTAACGAAAAAATATGAAGCAGAGAATGAACGCCTGTTCAGCTAATAAACTTTCAATTTTCCGCTATTTCCGCGACTTTAAGTTCTGAGTTTTATTCATAAATTTAAGATAATCTCAAAAATGAATATCTCCCCATCTAAACGAATTCAAATTATAGGTTTTTC
>NZ_PJBR01000081.1:0-19349 GCF_002863625.1 Pseudoalteromonas sp. MelDa3
CCCATTCACGGGTTTGCGAATATAAAGTAATAATAGGGTCTAGCGCTTCTACATGGCCAGCCTTAACTAACCAAACTAAGTGCTCTTCTGCACTATCTAGTAGACCAGCCATTATATAATCTTCGGCAAGTTCTAAACGGCTAGTTGCAGCTTGTTGTTCATTTAAGCCTGGGTGTTTTAATAGAAGTTCATGAATTTTAATTGCGCGGTCTAATTCACCTCTACGGCGAAACATGGTGGCAAGTGTAGAATAGTGTTCAACAGAGTCAGCTGAAACTTCAAGCAAATTAATCAAGTGCTCTAAGCCTTGGTCTTCTTCTCTGTCGAGTAGAAACTTTAAGCCTTTGCTGTATTCAGAAGTGATCTGACGATTTAGTTGATGAGCTTGGTTTTTAGCACTGTTTTTACCCATAATCCAGCCGTAACCGGCGGCAACAGGTAATAGTAAAAACAAAAGCTCAATCATAGTTAGGTGTCTTTATTCGCGGCAAGCTTTTTTTTATCTTTTTCAGGCGCTAATTGCTTTTTTAAGCGGTAGTTTTGCCACTTTAATTGTGAAAACAATTTAAAGCTAATAAAACAACCCACTAAAACACCTAATAAAAAGCAAATACTTATTATTACAGCTAAAGGTAGTGTATTACTGGCTATAATATAATTTATTTGTACTAACTGTGGGTTTTGTGACCCTAATACAAATGCACTGATGAGGCATAGCGCAACCAGAATAATTTTTAATACCTTGAACAAGTAACTACTCCACTAAGTTAACTAGGCAATGCTTTCATTTACGCGGTCGCGTAATTCTTTGCCTGGTTTAAAATGAGGTACATGCTTTCCTTCAAGCTCAACTGTATCGCCAGTCTTAGGATTACGACCTGTGCGAGGAGCGCGGAAATGCAAAGAGAAACTACCAAAACCTCTGATCTCAATACGATCTGAAGTAGATAATGAGCCGGCCATTTGTTCAAGAATTTCTTTTACAGCATTCTCAACATCTTTCACTGGAACGTGTGCGTGTTGTTCCGCAAGTGTTTCTATCAGTTCTGACTTAGTCATAGCGTTTCCTTAAAAAGAGATATAGGAAGGGCAAAAAATGCCCTTCCAACTAAAAACTAATTATATATTAGTCTTTTTGTGCATTTGCGAAAGCAGCTGCCATTGCGTTTTCAAACACTGGCTCTTCTTTCTTAAGCTTCTCTAGTACTTCTTTCTCTTCTGCTTCGAAAAGAGCTTTTACAGATAAGCTTAAAGTGCGGTTCTTACGATCAACACCAACGTATTTAACTTCAATCTCGTCGCCTACAGAAACAACAGTAGTTGCATCTTCAACGCGTTCTTGAGCGATATCAGCTACACGGATGTAACCTTCAACGCCTTCGATAAGTTCAACAGTTGCGCCTTTCGCATCAACTTCAGTCACTTTACCTTTAACAATAGCACCTTTTTTGTTTGCATCAAGGTAGTTATTGAATGGGTCAGCTTCGATTTGCTTAACACCTAGAGAGATACGTTCACGCTCTGGGTCAACTTGCAATACGATAGCAGTGATTTCGTCGCCTTTCTTGAATTCACGTACAGCTTCTTCGCCAGGTGTATTCCAAGAAATGTCTGAAAGGTGTACAAGACCGTCAATACCACCGTCAAGACCGATAAAGATACCGAAGTCAGTGATTGATTTGATCTTACCAGTAACTTGATCGCCTTTGTTTTGTAGACGAGCAAATTCCTGCCAAGGATTAGCAATACATTGCTTAAGACCAAGAGAAATACGACGACGTTCTTCGTCAATTTCTAAAACCATAACTTCAACAGTGTCGCCTAAGCTAACAACTTTTGAAGGATGGATGTTTTTGTTAGTCCAATCCATTTCAGAAACGTGTACTAAACCTTCAACGCCTTCTTCGATTTCCACGAAACAGCCGTAATCTGTAAGGTTAGTAACACGACCAGAAAGTTTAGAACCTTCTGGGTAACGACCAGCGATAGCTGCCCATGGATCTTCACCAAGCTGTTTAAGGCCTAGAGATACACGAGTTTTATCTTTGTCGAATTTTAGAACTTTAACTGCGATTTCGTCGCCAACATTAACGATTTCTGAAGGGTGCTTAACACGCTTCCAAGCCATATCAGTAATGTGTAGTAGACCATCAACACCACCAAGGTCAACGAATGCACCGTAGTCAGTAAGGTTCTTAACGATACCTTTAACTTCTTGGCCTTCAACAAGGTTAGCAAGAAGCTCTTCACGTTCTTGTGAGTTTTCAGATTCGATAACTGCACGACGTGAAACAACAACGTTGTTACGTTTTTGGTCAAGCTTGATTACTTTAAATTCAAGCTCTTTGCCTTCAAGGTGAGTTGTGTCACGTACTGGACGAACATCAACAAGTGAACCAGGTAGGAAAGCACGGATTGAATCAACTTCAACTGTGAAACCGCCTTTAACTTTACCGTTGATAACACCAGTAACAGTCTCTTGCTCTTCACATGCTTTCTCAAGACGGATCCATGCTTCGTGACGCTTAGCTTTCTCACGAGAAAGAATAGTTTCACCGAAACCGTCTTCAATTGCATCTAGTGCAACATCTACTTCGTCGCCTACAGCAACTTCAAGTTCACCAGCAGCATTTTTGAACTGCTCTGCAGGGATAGCACTTTCTGATTTAAGACCAGCATCTACAAGTACAATGTTATTCTCGATAGAGATTACTGTACCTTTAACGATAGAGCCTTGCTCTGCTTCAAAACCCTTTAAGCTTTCTTCAAATAACTGCGCAAAATTTTCTGACATACGAATATACGTCTCATATATTAATACCAATAAGCAACCATGCTGCATGGGGTTGTTAAAATAGCACTGGCATCCTGCTGGCGCATAAAATGTGTTTAGCTTCGTTTAGGAAGCTTACCTTCAGAGATTGCAATATCCAATAAAGTTATTACCTTATCAAACACTTGCTGTGCATTGAGCTCGCTAGTATCAAGCTCAATAGCATCATCTGCAGGTACAAGCGGAGCAACGGCACGATTCATATCGCGCTCGTCACGAGCTTGAATGTCCTGTAATAGACCACTTAGTGTAACATCAAGACCGCGCGTATTCAACTCAACAAAGCGTCTACGAGCACGCTCTTCTGCACTTGCTGTTAAATATATTTTTAACGGCGCATCTTGAAAAACCACAGTGCCCATATCACGGCCATCGGCAATTAAGCCGTTTTCAGTGCGAAATGCACGCTGGCGACGTAATAACGCTTCACGAACGCGAGGTAATGCTGCAACTTTTGATGCTGCAGCGCCTACTTCTTCATTACGAATAGTAGTAGTTACATCTTCGCCTTCTAAAATAACTTTTCCTGCATTAGTTTGGCTATCTACCAAAAACTGCACATCTAAATTTGCAGCAAGAGGGACAAGCCCTTCTTCATTGTCTAATGCAATTTGGTGATGAAGTGCAGCTAAAGATAAAACGCGATAAATCGCACCGCTATCTAATACATCCCACCCTAACTTGTCGGCTAACAAGCGACAAACAGTTCCTTTACCTGAACCACTTGGGCCATCAACGGTGATCACGGGCATTAATAACGCCTGCATTTAAAACCTCCTGCAATGCACACCTAAATAAACCGCGACATTATACGTCAGTTATTAAAATATATCTGCTATTAGTGTGTAACTTTTGTAATTACTTCTAATTAGCTTATTCACTGACTGACGCTAAAACATTGAAAAATGTAGGAAATGTTTTATAGGTACACTTTGGATCATTAATCGTTATTGGCTTTCCACCAACGGCAACCATTGCAAAACACATGGCTATACGGTGATCGTCGTAAGTGTCTATTGCTACATCGTTGAAGTGTTTAGGCGGTGTAATTTCTATAAAGTCAGGCCCTTCTACCACTTCTGCACCTACTTTTCTAAGCTCAGTTGCCATCGCATATAAACGGTCTGTTTCTTTTACTCGCCAGTTATAAATGTTACGAATGGCAGTTGGGCCTTTAGCGAAAAGAGCAACAGTTGCAAGGGTCATAGCAGCATCAGGAATTGCATTAGCGTCAATATCTACGCCTTTTAATTCGCCTTTGCGAACAACTAAACGCTCATCATACCAATCGATTTTCGCGCCTACTTGCTCCATTACTTTAGCAAAGCCTATATCACCTTGAACTGATTTAGCACCCACGCCTTTAATTTCAATCTCGCCGCCAGCAATTGCAGCCGCAGCAACAAAGTAAGAAGCAGAAGATGCATCGCCTTCAACCATAATTCGTTCGAGTGATTGATACTGTTGACCACCTTTAACTTTAAAAGTTGCATAATCACTGTGTTCAACATTAACACCAAAACGTGCCATTACATCAAGCGTAATATCAATATAAGGTTTAGATACTAAAGTACCTTTAATCGTTATCGTTGTATCACCGCTAAATAATGGCGCTGCCATTAATAGAGCCGTTAAAAATTGACTTGAAATACTACCGTCAATTTCAACCTCACCACCTTTTATTTGACCACCTACAATTTTAAGTGGTGGATAGTCTTTGTGTTTTGTATAAGTAACATCACCACCAAGCGCTTGTAGAGCATCAACTAAGTGCCCTATCGGACGCTCTTCCATACGTGGCTCGCCTATTAGCTCATACTCACCAGCAACGGCAGCAAGTACAGCCGTTAAAGGTCTGTAAGCAGTACCCGCATTACCTAAAAACAATGGTTCGTTCGGGGTTTTAAACACACCACCAACTCCCTCTACGGTCGCTACAGTGTGTTCATCATTTAAAGTTACATTTACACCCAATAACTTTAAAGCACCCAGCATATGGCGTATATCGTCACTATCAAGTAAGTTCTCTACAACGGTGGTACCGTTTGCCAGTGCTGCTAATAATAAAATTCTGTTCGATAGACTCTTTGAACCTGGTAGGGTTACCGTGCCATTTACTTTAGAAATAGGTTCTAAACGGAGCTGCTCCATTAGCTGTGCTCCTTTGCAAATGCAGCCATAAAATCTACAAGTGCTTGAACACCTTCAAGAGGCATAGCGTTATAAATACTTGCGCGCATACCGCCCACAATTCGGTGACCTTCAAGTGCAAGTAAACCGGCCTCGCTTGATTGAGCAACAAATTTGCTATTTAAGCTTTCATCGTTTAACCAAAATGGAACATTCATGCGTGAGCGGCAATGTTTAGCGACTATATTGGAATAAAAATCTGAGTTATCGATAAAATCATACAGTAAATTTGCTTTAGCAATATTTTGTGCTTCCATGGCTTTTACCCCACCATTGCTTTCAAGCCATTCAAATACTTCAGCCGCTAAATACCAAGCAAAGGTAGGTGGGGTATTAAACATACTGCCCTGCTTTGCTTCAAGTGCGTAATCTAAAATACCGGGCTTTGGCAAACCTTCGCGCTCAAGTAATGTTTTACGAACAATAACAATTGATATGCCCGATGGACCGATATTTTTTTGCGCACCAGCGTAAATCAAATCAAATTTATTAACGTCTATCTCACGCGATAAAATAGTTGAAGACATATCAGCAATAATCGGAGCTGTTGGGTGGCTTGGTACATCAAAAATCTCTAAGCCATCGACAGTTTCATTAGGGCAATAGTGTATGTACGCAGCGTCTTCTGGTAATTCCCAGTCAGCAACGTCTTTAATTGAAAACTCACCATCAGCATCATTACGGACATCCGTAAAAGACGTTTGAGTAAACTTATTCGCTTCATCTCTGGCGCTTTTCGACCAAACGCCATTCTCACAATAAAACGCTGTTTTGCCTTCTTGGTGTAAGTTTAATGGCACAGCACTAAACTGGCCACGACCACCACCATGCATAAACAGCACTTCAAATTCATCACTAATATTCATTAGGCGACGAAGGCTAGCTTCACATTTAGCTGTAAGCGCTAAAAACTCTTTACTGCGATGGCTAATCTCCATCACAGACACACCTAGGTCTTGCCAATCTAGAAACTCTTTTTGCGCTTTTTTCATAACCGCTTGCGGAAGCATAGCTGGCCCCGCACAAAAATTATATTTACTCATTACCTTTGCCTCATTCCAGTAATTTAACTACTAAGCATGAACATTTAATACCAATCCGCTAAACCTTTAAAATTTAATGAATAATACCAATCCGCAATAATACTTAATCATTTTGCGGGGCTAAACGTGTCGCTACTTGCGTTAAAAAATTCTCATTTAGAACAACTAAATAGTGAATTTTTTGCCTAGCTATCAACACGTTTTTCCACCCTCAAAATAGATCACTTAATTAAGCGAATTGGTATGAGTATAATTTCACACCCTATTAATTTTTTTCAACAACATTAAAAAAAGCGGCCAAGGCCGCTTTTTCAATATCAATTATTCTGAAGGAGGATTATCATCCGCTACTTCATCAATAACCGTATCTACTGTTTCAACGTCTTCAATATCAATTAAGTCACTTTCTGTAACTTCAATCTCTTCTATACGTTGTAAACCAACTACTTGCTCTCCGTCAATAGTTCTGATCAAAATAACACCTTGTGTGTTACGTCCAACCGTTGAAACTTCATTAACGCGAGTTCGTACTAAGGTACCACGATTCGAAATAATCATTATTTCATCGTTGTCATCAACTTGCACAGCACCAACAACAGCACCGTTACGTTCACTCACCTTAATTGATACAACACCTTGTGTTGCGCGGCTCTTAGATGGGTAATCTTCAAGTTGTGTACGCTTACCGTAACCATTTTCAGTTACCGTTAGAATGGCACCGTCAGTTTTTGGTACAATTAACGATACTACGCGTTGCTCGTCTGGCATTTTAATACCACGAACACCTGTAGCAGTACGACCCATTGGGCGAACACCTTTGAAGCGAATCTCAGGGTTACCTTCTTCGTCTAATACTGGGTTGCCGTTTTCATCAACAACTGTTGTTTCTTCAGCTTCTTTGAAGCGTACAACTTTACCTGCATCAGTGAACAACATAATTTCGTTGCTACCATCGGTAATATCAACACCAATCAAGCTATCGCCATCATTTAAGTTAACAGCAATAATACCGCTTGCACGTTGACGACTGTAAGCCGTTAATGGTGTTTTCTTAACTGTACCGAATGCAGTTGCCATAAAGATATATTTATCTTCTGCGTACTCGCGTACCGGCAATATAGCAGTTATACGTTCATCAGCTTCAAGTGGTAACAAGTTAACAATTGGCTTACCGCGCGCTGCACGACTTGCTAGTGGTAACTGATACACTTTAAGCCAATATAAACGACCGGCCGTAGAGAAACATAAAATAGTATCGTGTGTATTTGCAACTAACAGACGTTCAATGAAATCTTCATCTTTCATCTTCGTTGCTGACTTACCTTTACCACCACGACGTTGTGCTTCGTAATCAGACAATGCCTGATACTTCACATACCCTTCGTGAGAAAGCGTTACAACAACGTTTTCTTCAGTAATTAAGTCTTCAAGGCTGATATCGTGAGCCGCTGCATTAATCTCAGTACGACGTTCGTCGCCATACTGCGCTTTAATTTCAACTAGTTCGTCACGAATAACTTCCATTAAACGCTCAGGTGTTGCCAAAATATAAAGTAGCTCAGCAATTAACTCTAATAACGCTTGATATTCAGTTAAGATTTTTTCGTGTTCAAGACCAGTAAGCTTGTGTAAACGCAAATCTAGAATTGCTTGAGCTTGTTGCTCAGAAATATAGTATTGACCGTCGCGAATACCTAAATCATCAGCAAGCCAATCTGGACGGGCTACATTATCTTCGCCTGCTTTTTCAAGCATACCTTGTACATGACCTAATTCCCACGGACGTGCAGTTAAAGCAACTTTAGCTTCAGCAGGTGTAGGTGATTTACGAATAAGCTCGATAATTGGGTCAATGTTTGCAAGCGCAATTGCTAAACCTTCAAGCGTATGAGCACGGTCACGCGCTTTGCGTAAATCAAACACGGTACGACGAGTTACTACTTCACGGCGGTGAATAATAAACTCTTCAAGCATTTCTTTTAGATTAAAACACTTAGGTTGGTTGTTAATTAATGCAACCATATTCATACCAAACACAGTTTGTAACTGAGTTTGTGAATACAAGTTATTTAAAATAACTTCGCCTACGTCACCACGTTTAATTTCAATAACGATACGCATACCGTCTTTATCTGATTCATCACGTAGTGCACTAATACCTTCAATTTTCTTATCTTTAACAAGCTCTGCAATTTTTTCAATTAAACGGGCTTTATTAACTTGATAAGGAATTTCGTGAACGATGATTGTTTCACGGCCTGTTTTTTCATCGGTTTCGACGTCGGCGCGTGCACGCATGTACACTTTACCACGGCCAGTTAAATAGGCTTGTTCAATGCCTTTTTTACCGTTGATAATTGCAGCCGTTGGGAAATCAGGACCAGGAATATAATCCATTAACTCTAAAATAGTTAAATCAGGATTTTGAATAAGTGCCAAACAACCGTTCACAACTTCAGTTAAGTTATGTGGTGGTATATTTGTAGCCATACCTACTGCAATACCCGACGAACCATTCACTAATAAATTAGGGACTTTCGTAGGTAACACGTCAGGGATGAACTCAGTGCCGTCGTAGTTAGGAACGAAATCAACCGTTTCTTTTTCAAGATCGGCTAATAACTCATGCGACATTTTTGCCATACGTACTTCTGTATAACGCATTGCCGCTGCTGAATCACCATCAACCGAACCGAAGTTACCTTGGCCATCTACAAGCATATAACGTAGTGAGAATGGCTGAGCCATACGAACTATCGTGTCATAAACTGCACTGTCGCCGTGTGGATGGTATTTACCGATTACGTCACCGACCACACGGGCCGATTTTTTGTAAGGCTTGTTCCAGTCATTACTAAGCTCGTTCATTGCAAACAAAACGCGGCGATGAACAGGTTTTAAGCCGTCACGTACGTCTGGTAATGCACGTCCTACTATTACGCTCATTGCGTAATCTAAGTAGGAGTTTTTTAACTCGTCTTCAATATTGACTGGCAGAATTTCATTGGCGAGATCAGTCATTTGATATCACATTCCTTCAGTATCAGCTCTCAACAACCCGGTATTGGGTATTAAGAGTATTGTTATTATTTCTAACAGCCATGCTATCACAATTAATTTTAATTTACAGGCGCAAAACTTTGCGATTTATCAATTTAGCCCTATATAATGGCCTCAGATTGACGAGGAAGTATTTTATGACCGAACATCAAAATGTAGATCACGCAGAAATAGCAAAATTTGAAGCCATCGCTGAGCGTTGGTGGGACCTAGACGGAGAATTCAAACCTCTTCACGAAATTAACCCGTTACGTTTAGACTTTATAGCAAACAAAACGCAAGGCTTATTCGATAAAGAAACACTCGACGTTGGCTGTGGCGGCGGTATTTTAAGCCAAAGCATGGCGCGTATGGGTGCAAAAGTAACTGGCATCGATATGGGCCAAGAGCCTCTAACCGTTGCTAAGTTGCACAGTTTAGAAACTGGCGTAAATGTAGATTATATAAAAGTGCCTGCAGAAGAGTTTGCAACACAGTACCCTGAGCGCTTTGATGTAATAACGTGTATGGAAATGCTTGAGCACGTTCCCGACCCAGCATCTATCATTCATGCTGTAGCTGCACTTGCCAAACCAGGCGCGGACGTGTTTTTTTCAACCCTGAACAAAACACCTAAAGCATATTTATACGCGATTGTTGGCGCTGAAAAACTCTTAAAAATGGTGCCTGAAGGTACACACGACCATAAAAAGTTTATAAAGCCTGCACAGCTTATTGCATGGGCAGAGCAAGCCGGTTTAAAAGTTCGTGCAAGTACAGGGCTTTCTTATAACCCACTATCAAAGCAATATACGCTCAATAGTGACGTTAGCGTAAATTACATACTTTATTTTGAGAAGTTAGCTTAATGGCTAACTCTCAAGCCCCCCTACCCCTTATTGAGTACGATGCATTTTTATTTGATTTAGACGGCACCCTACTCGACACAGCTGATGATTTAGGTGCCGCTTTAAACGCAGTCCTTATTAGCAATAAAATAGAACCTGTTAGTAGTAATATATACCGTCCTGCGGCATCTAACGGCGCAGGCGCATTATTAGAGGCTGGTTTTAAAGAATTATGGGCTAAACAACCCCAAAGCGAGCTTATAAAGCAATTAGTTGACGAGTACGCCACAAACATAGCAAATCACACACGTTGCTTCAGCGGAGTTGAATCGTTACTTATCGCCCTTGATCAGAAAAAGATCAAATGGGGGATCATGACTAATAAACCAGGGTTTTTAACCGATCCTTTAGTGGCAGCTATTCCCGCATTAAAAAATGCCAGTGTAGTAATAAGTGGCGACACATTAGCTGAAGCTAAGCCATCACCTTTACCACTGCTACATTGTGCAAAGCTTATGCAGGTAGAACCAAGCCGTTGTTTATACATTGGTGATGCACAACGTGACATACAAGCAGGCAAAGCGGCAGGTATGCATACCGCAACGGCACTTTGGGGTTACATCCCAAGTAAAGATGAAGCGATAGGTTGGGAAGCCAATTTTAACTGGCAAAGCCCAATTGATGGTTTTAACCATATATAGTGCTATGTTAATTATTAAACACTATATATTGTGATTGTGTTAGTTTTCACACAAAGCTTGCTGATAAAAAAAGCAGTCAAAATTTATTTTTAAAATGAGTAAATTTAGCAGATCATTAGTTGATTTTTGCATATTTCAACTTAAATGATTGTTCGAAGGTGAGTGTCTACTAACACAAATGCGTTATCCCAAAGTTATCCACAAACAGGGGCAATTATGTCCCTTGCAAAACAACTCAGACCACACTATCTTGTGATCTCTAAATTGAACAACACCAGATATTGTGGCCAAATGTTATTCAATTAAATTCGCCAATACGGTGAAACCTATAATAAATGATTATGTACCTTGCTTCGGCGAGGCATAAAGCATTGGTCAAAATACATAATTCCCAAGGAATACAGGCAAATGAACCAACAGTTATCTGTAAGCAAACGTGACGGGCGCAAAGAGCCTCTTGATCTGGATAAGATCCATCGCGTTATTGAATGGGCCGCCGAAGGTTTAAGCAACGTTTCGGTTTCGCAAGTTGAATTAAAATCGCACATTCAGTTTTACGACGGTATTCGTACTAAAGACATTCACGAAACCATCATTAAAGCAGCAGCGGATCAGATTTCGAAAGAATCGCCTGATTATCAATACTTAGCGGCACGTTTAGCTGTATTCCATTTACGTAAAAAAGCGTATGGTCAATTTGAGCCACCACGTTTATTTGACCACGTAACAAAAATGGTTGGCGATAAACGCTACGATGCTCACTTATTAGTAGATTACACAGAGCAAGAATTAGACGAGCTTGATGCATATCTTGATCATTCTCGCGATCTTAACTTTAGCTACGCGGCTGTAAAACAGCTTGAAGGTAAGTATCTCGTTCAAAACCGTGTATCGGGTGAAATCTACGAAAGTGCACAGTTTTTATATATTTTAGTAGCAGCGAGCTTATTCTCTGACTACCCACGTGAAACACGCGTTTCTTACATTAAGCGCTTTTACGACGCAGTATCGTTATTTAAAATATCTCTACCAACGCCAATTATGTCGGGTGTACGTACACCTACTCGCCAGTTTAGCTCGTGTGTATTAATTGAATGTGGCGATAGCCTTGATTCAATCAATGCAACGTCGTCAGCTATTGTTAAATACGTTTCACAACGCGCAGGTATTGGTATTAATGCTGGTCGAATTCGTGCGCTAGGTAGCCATATTCGTAACGGCGAAGCGTACCACACAGGTTGTATTCCTTTTTATAAGCACTTTCAAACAGCTGTTAAAAGTTGTTCGCAAGGTGGTGTACGTGGCGGCGCTGCAACATTGTTCTACCCGCTTTGGCACCTAGAAGTAGAAAACCTACTTGTACTTAAAAATAACCGTGGTGTAGACGACAACCGCGTTCGTCACCTAGATTACGGCGTACAGTTTAATAAACTAATGTACTCTCGTTTAATTAAAGACGACTACATTACGTTATTTAGCCCATCAGATGTGCCTGGTCTTTACGATGCATTTTTTGAAGACCAAGCTGAGTTTGACGCGCTTTACGTAAAATACGAACAAGACGAATCGATTCGTAAAAAACGCATTAAAGCGATTGAGCTTTTCTCTATGTTTGCGCAAGAGCGTGCAAGTACAGGTCGTATTTATTTACAAAATGTGGATCACTGTAATACACATAGCCCGTTCATTGCTAAAGTTGCGCCTATTCGCCAATCTAACTTATGTTTAGAAATTGCATTGCCAACTAAGCCACTTAATAACGTAAATGACGAAGAAGGCGAAATTGCCCTTTGTACACTGTCTGCGTTTAACTTAGGTGCAATAGAATCACTTGATGAGCTTGAAGAGCTAGCTGAACTTGCAGTACGCGCACTTGATAACTTACTTGATTTCCAAGACTACCCAGTACCAGCTGCTAAAAATGCAACTATGGGTCGTCGTACACTTGGTATAGGCGTGATTAACTACGCATACTACCTAGCTAAAAACGGTAAGCGTTATTCAGATGGCAGCGCAAATGCACTGACTCATAAAACATTTGAAGCGATTCAATACTACTTGATGAAAGCATCAAACGAGCTTGCTAAAGAGCGTGGTGCCTGTCCTAAGTTTAACGAAACAACGTATTCACAAGGCATTATGCCAACAGATACGTACAAACGTGATTTAGATAAAATTTGTGATGAGCCACTTCATCTTGATTGGGATACACTGCGTGCAAATATTAAAGAGCACGGTATGCGTAACTCAACACTAAGTGCGTTAATGCCATCAGAAACATCGTCGCAAATCTCTAATGCAACAAATGGTATTGAGCCACCACGTGGACATATTAGCGTTAAAGCAAGTAAAGACGGTATTTTAAAGCAAGTTGTTCCTGAGTATGAGCGTTTAAAAGATCAATACGAGCTACTGTGGGACATTCCATCAAACGATGGTTACTTGCAGCTTGTTGGTATAATGCAAAAATTTGTAGACCAAACCATTTCTGCAAATACAAATTATGATCCAAACAAGTTCGAAGGCGGTAAAGTACCTATGCAAGTCTTATTAAAAGACTTATTAAGCGCGTACAAACTAGGTGTTAAAACCTTGTACTACCACAATACTCGTGATGGTGCCTCAGATATGCAAGAAGATACTCCAGAAGTGGAAGATGATGATTGTGAAGGCGGCGCGTGTAAAATATAACTGCTGATTTTTATTTTAAGCGGGCATTAAGCCCGCTTTTTCTGATAGTTTTTTGAGTGATAAACATGTCTTATACTACTTTTAGCCGAAACCATAATAACCAAATGCAAGAGCCAATGTTTTTTGGCCAAACTGTAAACGTATCTCGTTACGACCAACAAAAATACCCAATTTTTGAAAAATTAATCGAGAAGCAACTGTCTTTCTTTTGGCGTCCTGAGGAAGTAGATGTAAGTAAAGACCGTTTAGACTTTCAAGCGTTACCCGATCACGAAAAGCATATATTTTTAAGTAACCTAAAATACCAAACTCTACTTGATAGTGTGCAAGGTCGCTCGCCAAACGTTGCCCTACTTCCTATTGTATCGCTACCAGAGCTTGAAACATGGATAGAAACGTGGGCATTTAGTGAAACAATTCACAGCCGCTCATACACGCATATTATCCGTAACGTAACACAAGCACCTGAACTTATTTTTGATGACATTGTTAGCAACGATAAAATTAGCGAACGTGCTGATGCCGTAACTAAATACTACGACGACTTAATCAACTCTGTATCGCTTTACAACTTATACGGTGAAGGCAAACACGAGATTAATGGTAAAACCGTTATCGTGAATTTGTTTGAGCTTAAAAAGAAACTTTACCTTGCAATGATGTCGGTAAATATTCTTGAAGCGATTCGCTTTTACGTAAGTTTTGCATGTTCGTTTGCATTTGCTGAGCGCGAATTGATGGAAGGTAACGCTAAAATCATCAAGCTTATTGCGCGCGATGAAGCACTTCACCTTTCGGGTACTCAGCATATTTTAAACATTATGCAAGACGGTAAAGACGACCCAGAAATGGCGATTGTTGCTGCTCAGTGCCGCGACGAAGCGATTAAAATGTTTGTTGATGCTGCAGAGCAAGAAAAAGAGTGGGCTGAGTATTTATTTAAAGATGGTTCAATGATTGGCTTAAATAAACATATTTTATGTCAGTACGTTGAATACATTACCAATGCACGTATGACTGCGATTGGTTTGCCAGCACAGTTTGAAAATAACAGTAACCCTATCCCATGGATAAACTCATGGTTAGTGTCTGATAACGTGCAAGTAGCGCCTCAAGAAGCAGAAATTAGCTCATACCTTGTTGGTCAAATAGACTCTCAAGTTGATGCATCAGAATTTGGTGATTTTGATTTATAATGAGTGACAAGTCTACTGCAAGTGTAACACTTGCAGAAAACAGCCAGTGTATAGAGTTTACCGCTGGCTGCCCTTCTCTTTTACACTGCTTAGAATCCATGAAAATAGACGTTGCATTCCAATGCCGCGAAGGCTACTGCGGCGCTTGTAGGGCAACGTTAGTATCAGGTAACGTTGAGTACAACGAAGAGCCACTTGCGTTTGTGCGCGAAGGCGAAATACTGTTGTGCTGCTGTAAACCCAATGGCAATGTAAGTATTAATCTGAAATAAGATTAATACTTACATATACCGTTTATTAAGCGCATCAATACTGTGGAACAAACCGGTAATGCCCTGTAATTTTGTAATCAAAAAGCATGTCACTTTTTTGCGGCCCACGCCCAATATTATGCACAATAAGCGGATTATCTGTATCTTGAGATGATTCATTAATCACCATGCCTATATGAGGTAAATTACCTGGTAACATCCACGTTACTATATCGCCGGTTTTATAATCACTCACTTTGTTGGATTTACTTAATACGTTTGCATGGCGCTCAAAGTAAGCTTGTAAATTTGGAACACGTCGGTGGTCTATATTTTTATCAGGCTTACTTAAACCCCAAATACGTTTAGATGGATACAGTGTAAAGTTATTTTGCATGTCTTCATGCACGAGTTTCTGTAAATCGATGCCTAACTTTCTGTAACTTCTGATTATAACGTCGGTACATACCCCAATATTTTTAGGCACATCACCACCTGGGTAAGCAATTGAGTGATAAGCCCCATCGTAGGTAATATTGTGTTTTGTTCGCTCGAGTAAGGCTGATACTATACCTTTTTCAAACGTTACAGCTTGTGCATCAATACACATTAAAGTAAAAAAGCATCCTAACGTTTTGTTCATATAAATTCCTTTAAAATTCTGCGCTAATTACAGAGTATGAGTTACATATTTTGGCACATCTATTTTTTACCACGACTAGCAAATTGATCATCAAGCGGGTATGCCATCTTTTCGAGCGGAGCATGGTGATATCCCTCTCGTTGAATTTCACTAATGTAACGAAGCATAAATGCGTTAGCGCCAAGCTCAAGCCACTGCGCAACATGAACAAGTTCATGAAAATGGACCCTTAAATTAGTAGCGACGTGGGGAAGTATATAATAAGTATATTTATACGTTATACCCGCCGCGTCCATATTGACAAAATCACCTAGGCCCATTTCTCGCAGACCCGCAAAGTCTGGCTTTGGTATTTGGTCTACAACAACGTAATACGCGTTTTTTAAAAGCTCGGTAGGATAAAACCCATAAAATTCATTACTGAATTTATCACAACTCACTTTTTGACTACTGTATTTTAAATTTGTAGCGTCAATCCAATTTTCTATTTGTTCTAGCACAGCTCCTCTCCTAAAGTACAAATGCAACACACCATGTGTAAACCTTAATCTAATATTGTAGTAAGTTTTTTAACCAGCACTTTTAGTATTAACACCTCGCAACTAGCGAAGAAAATAGAACGCATAGAGTATCTAAACAAAAAGCTCTAAATCAAAATTATCATATAAGCATAACCAGTCTATAAACAGTAAAAACCTTTTTTATACTTTTTAAAGTGTTATTATTTGTAACTAAAACAGTAACACTTAAAATCATATATAATTTTACTAATACACTCTTTCGCATGAAAATAATGCGTTTCAGTCCCATTGTCTTACTTGTCATATTAAGTAATACAGCAAATGCTGAAAATATAAAACCGTTCACATCAGATGGCTGTAGTGCTTTTCCGGACGGCACGACAAAAGATAAAAAGTTGTGGCTTGCATGTTGTAAAGCGCATGACTACGCCTACTGGCAAGGTGGCACTTATTGGCAACGTTTAGAAGCAGATAAAGCCTTGCAACAGTGTGTTATTGAAGCCGGCGAAACGAGTATAGCGAACCTTATGCTTGCTGGAGTTCGATTTGGTGGCAGCCCTTATATACCATCGACTTTCAGATGGGGCTATAGTTGGCCCTATCCTAGGTTATATAAAGCATTAACAGCTGATGAAATTAAGCAAATTGTTGCTTTAAAAACGGTATTAACTCAAACCAATTAACACATTGTGAAAAACTGGGTTATGCAAATAATATCAAAAGGAATTGAATCACTATGCTTATACTGCTAAGTATCATTTTAACTTTGTTTCCAACGGTAATATCTTATTTTGTTTCACGTAATTACGCTAAAAAGGCTAAAGCGACTAATAAAGGTGCTTACATCAGAGCAGTGCTTTGGCCTAGTGTTTTCTCGTGGACACTATTTGCTGCTGTTGGGCACGGCGCAATCATCTTCCCCTTACCTTCAACGTTTGCGGTCGTGTTATATGTGTTTCTATATGACGAACGTGGTATCTATTTTCATCCTCACATATTTTTAAGCCCAACGATTCCAATAGCCGTTTATTTAATAAGCTATTTCAAATACAAAAAAGCGGCCAATAAAGAGCTAACGCCCTAGCCCACTGTTGGCTCATAAGTATCTTGTAAGGTCCAAAGCTGCACTTACTCCTGCTGTACACTTCTTTGCTGTGAAACTACAACGTTATTATCTGAATACAATTGTGTAAATAACGGGTCTGGTAAATTAATAAAGCGTCATTACCAAAAATAACGAGTTTACTTATGCACCCAGATATACAAAAAAATCTTAAAGTAAAACCTGCTCACATCGTCTCTTTTATTGTGTTTTTACTAGTTTCAATGTCTACGCTTACCGCTCAGGTATATGCCGCTGATGCTGTATGGCCTTCAAAAACCGCTTACAAATATGCAAATGTAAACGGTAAAAAGATATTTTACCGAGAAGCTGGCATCCAGCATAAGCAAACCATTGTGCTTTTACATGGCTATCCGTCGTCTTCACACAGCTACCGAGAATTGATCCCGCTTTTATCAGGTCGTTATCATGTAATTGCACCCGATTATTTAGGCTCAGGATACAGCGAACGCCCAAACCCAGAAACTCAAAAATATACTTTTGAATTACTAGCTCAATACGTTGAAAGGTTACTAACAACGCTTAAAGTAAAGCGCTACAGCCTATATATACAAGACTTTGGAGCACCTGTAGGCTTTAGAATGTTGTTAAATAACCCTAATAAACTTGATGCACTTATTGTACAAAATGGTAATGCGTATTTAGAGGGGCTAACCCTACCGAGGCAAGCATTTTTTAAAGCCGCGAATGAAGATAGTTCGAAAGCTCAGCAAGATAAAATTTATTCGTTCACGTCTGAACAAGCCATTATTAATAAGCAGTATTTACGAGACGTACAAAGTAACCCTGAAGTGATGAGCCCAGATAGCTGGACGCATGATCTTCACTTTTTACAAACCAAAGCTGATAGAGTAATTCAAGTGCAATTGCTACAAGATTACTACAACAACCTTCTCGACTATCCAAAGTGGCAAGCTTATTTACGCAAGTACCAACCACCAACGTTAATTGTATGGGGTAAGAACGACCCTGCGTTTATAGCCGAAGGCGCTAAAGCATACTTAAAAGATGTACCGAACGCTGAACTGCATTTACTCGATTCAGGGCACTTTAGCGTTGAAGAAAAACCAGTAGAAATTGCAAAGTACATTGTCGATTTTATGAATAACCTAGCTCAATAGTAAGCCTTTTCTTTTGGTTTAGTATTTATAGCAAACATAAAAAAGCGCTGAGGGTATAAACCATCAGCGCTTTATTAAGCTCAAGCTAAATCCACATAAATCACATTTAATATGGATAAGTTATGTATTTAACCTTCTTCTTCAATAAGCGACTCTAGTAGGTCGTGTATTTCAGCTTTAAGCTCTTTGTCTTCAATTTTATTGGCGCTGACTTTAGCATTTTGAAGGTTTTTAATAGCTTCATCTTTTTGGCCAAGCTCAAGCTGTAATGTAGCCATTGAAAAAGAAACCGACGACATGTGATCTTTGTTATTAATCGCAATCGACTTTTCTAATGCTTTTTCGTAAGTAGTAATTGCCTCTTCTAACTCTTCGGTAAAATCAGCTAAAGTTTCCCATTGTACAGGGTGATCTTTTGAAGTGTTTTCGTTTTCAATACAAATAGCTTTTAACTCTGCAAATAACGACTCAAACTTTTCACGGTTATTTTTGTTAGCCGCCGCCATTAAATCTTCTGCTAGATCATGTACCGCTTTATATACTTTTGTATTCATCATCACTGGTTATCCTTTAATGCAGCTAAACTCATTTACTCACTCAATTTAGCTAAAATGTATCATTACAGTCATTATAAAACGTATTTAAACAACTGATTTATTTAATTTGGTGTATAGCGTAATAATACATTAATAATGAACATCGCGTAGGCGTTAAACACTCTGTGATTAAACTTTATCGCAATTACTCTTGGTAAACTTAAACGCTGAATAAACTTGCAACCCAATCCAACGTAAAAATGGTCGTAAACACTTTAAGTGCAATGACAACTGAAAATAATAGGATGATTGCCGCTTTAGCTTTGCTACTTTTAAGATTGTTCCAATACAATAACTTTGCATTAAATTCTGTTTTTAACTTAGTGACAGCCTCTTTCATAATAACGCCCTGCTTAGGTATCTGCACTCAGCAACATTTAACAATCACACAGTTGCTCAAGCGGGGTTTGTAACATTTTTCGCTACCTTTAGAGTAAACCATTAAATAAAACCTGTACTATATAAAATGTAACAAGGGGTTTTAACTTAAGTTATTGTATCTAACTATTGTTTACACACCCAAAAATTAAAGGATGGGTAAATTCAGTAGAGC
>NZ_PJBR01000082.1:0-19328 GCF_002863625.1 Pseudoalteromonas sp. MelDa3
CATATTGTGCCCGTTTAACTTTAAGATGCCAAATACAACTACGTAATTAAGTGTTTTTAGTATTTTTATGCATTTTAAACTTAACTCATTATTTGCCATTGGACTGTGCGCAGTATCACTGCCTTCACTTGCACAGCAAACAACTCAAATTGAAACTCGCGAACCTGAAGCCGCTACCGGATTGATCCATAAAAAAGTGGTGCAAGGTGATAAATACATGGTTGCTGCGGCAAATCCATATGCCTCAAGAGCCGGTCAACAAATTTTAGCCCAAGGTGGCAGTGCCGTAGATGCTGCGATTGCTACTCAACTAGTGCTTACTTTAGTTGAACCGCAATCGTCAGGTATTGGCGGTGGTACATTTATGATGTATTACAACAAAGCTAACAATAAATTGACTAGTTTTGATGGCCGCGAAACAGCACCTGCAAATGCAGACGAAACGCTGTTTTTAGATAAGCACGGCAAAGCCGTTAAATGGATTGAAGCTGTAGTAGGCGGACGCTCTGTTGGTGTGCCTGGTATTTTACATGCCTTTGCAAGCGCGCATAAACAATACGGTACATTGCCGTGGGAAGCGCTTTTTAAACCTGCTATTGAACTTGCAGAGCAAGGCTTTGTAATTTCGCCGCGTTTACATGGCTTATTAGCACGCCAATTAAACCCTGGTGTATTGAGTATGCCGATTATTAACGAATACTTTTACCCAAATGGTAAGTTAATTGAAGTAGGTAGTGTTAAAAAGAATCAACCGCTTGCTGATTTATACAAAGACATTGCAAAGCAGGGCATTGATGCATTTTACAAAGGCGAAAACGCTAAACAAATGGTTAATGCTGTACAGCACTCTAAAATAGCCCCTGGTAAATTAAGTGTGCAAGATTTAGCAGATTACAAAAGTAAAGAACGCGATGCGGTATGTATACAATACCGTGCTTATAACGTGTGTTCTATGGCGCCACCAAGTAGTGGCGGTGTAGCTGTGCTACAAATGCTTGGCCTACTTGAGCATAAAGATATGAGCGCACTTAAACCAAATGGCGAAAAGGCGATTCATTACTTTAGCCAAGCTTCGCGTATTGCATTTGCCGATCGCGATATGTACATGGGCGATCCCGATTTCACGCAAGTACCTACAAAAGAGCTATTAAACAAAGATTACATTGCCTCACGCGCTAAATTAATTACCGAAACAGACCAAAAAGCCGTAGCCGGTAATCCAGTAGGGTACCTAAGTTATGCAATGGATGATTCATACGAGTTACCTTCTACTTCTCATGTCTCTATTGTAGATAGTAAAGGTAATGCCGTTTCGATGACTAGTTCAATTGAAATGGCGTTTGGCTCCACGGTTATGGTTAATGGCTTTATTTTAAATAACCAACTAACTGACTTTTCGTTATCGCCACGTAAAAACGGCAAGCTTGTAGCAAACCGTGTAGAGGCTGGTAAACGCCCGCGTAGCTCTATGTCACCGGTAATGGTATTTAATAAAGATGGCAGCTTACGTTTAATTGTAGGCTCACCTGGCGGTAGTCGTATCATAGATTACGTTGCACAAGTTGTTGTGGGTGTTATTGACTGGAATTTATCAGCGCAAGACGCTATTAACTTACCGCGTACAACAAATCGTAACGATTACACCAGCCTTGAAAAAGGCACAGCCATTGAAGCCATTGCGCCTGCACTTACTAAACGCGGCCACAATGTACGTATTATTGACTTAAACTCGGGCTTACACGCAGTTGAAGTTAAAAATGACAAACTTTACGGTGGAGCTGATCCACGCCGTGAAGGTGTTGCGTTATCTGATTTAACTGATAATAACGCCACTATACAATTTTAAATTATGTATAATATGCATGTGGGCAGTGAAGCTCGCATGTATTTTCTCTCAATGGTCTGACTAGCTTAATTGTCGTTGCAATTAAACCTTTAACACTGATAATGACAGATCATAACTTAAGACTCCGTTAAAGCCTGGAAATATGACAACTAATACTGATCCTAACTACTTATATATTCATCATTCTGGCCCTGGCCTAATTGAAACACCGCTATTAAATAAAGGCAGCGCCTTTAGTAAAAAAGAACGCGAAAATTTCAATCTTGCTGGTTTACTTCCTCCTCGCTTTGAAACAATTGAAGAGCAAGTCGAGCGCTGTTATCAGCAATATTCTAGCTTTACAGATAACCTTAATAAGCATATTTACTTACGTGCGATTCAAGATAACAACGAAACACTTTATTACCGTTTAGTGCGGGATCATCTTGAAGAAATGATGCCAATCATTTACACGCCTACAGTTGGGGATGCTTGTGAAAAATTCTCAGACATCTACCGCAGCGCGCGTGGCTTATTTATTTCGTATGAAGACAGATACCAAATTGACGACATTTTACGCAACGCTACCAAAGGTAAAGTAAAAGTTATTGTTGTAACCGATGGCGAGCGTATTTTAGGCCTAGGCGATCAGGGTATTGGTGGCATGGGTATTCCAATTGGTAAATTGTCACTTTACACTGCGTGTGGTGGTATAAGCCCAGCATACACATTGCCTGTAATGCTTGATGTGGGTACTAATAACGAAAAGCTTTTAAACGATCCTATGTACATGGGTGCACGCCATAAGCGTATTGCTCAAGACGAATACGATGAGTTTTTAGATTTATTCATTAAAGCAGTTAAACGTCGCTGGCCAAATGTGTTACTTCAGTTTGAAGATTTTGCACAACCAAATGCAATGCCGTTACTTAAGCGCTACCGCAATGAAATTTGTAGCTTTAACGATGATATTCAAGGTACTGCGGCTGTAACGGTAGGTTCTTTACTTGCAGCGTGTCGCGTTAAAAATTCAACCCTTAGCCAACAAAAAGTAGTTTTTGTGGGTGCAGGCTCTGCTGGTTGTGGTATTGCTGAGCAAATTATTAGCCAAATGGTTTTTGAAGGTATTAGTGAAGCTCAAGCGCGTAGCCAAGTATTTATGGTTGACCGTTTTGGCCTACTTACAGTGGGTATGGAAGGCTTACGCGATTTCCAACAAGCACTTGCACAACCGCAAGGCTCGGTAAGTGATTGGACTTACAGCGGTGAATACGCATCACTTCTTGATGTTATGCACTGTGCACAACCAGACATTTTAATTGGTGTTTCAGGTCAACCTGGTTTGTTTACTGAGCAAGCTATTCGAGCAATGCACGCTGGTTGTGAACAGCCAATTATTTTCCCATTAAGTAATCCATCTAAGCAGGTAGAAGCGCATCCTGCTGATGTGATTAAGTGGACTGACGGTAAAGCACTTGTTGCAACAGGTAGCCCATTTGATCCGGTAGAACACAACGGTGAAATTTTTCCAATCCCACAATGTAACAATAGCTATATTTTCCCGGGTATTGGTTTAGGTGTTATTGCCGCTAAAGCGACTCGCATTACTGATGCAATGTTAAGTGTGTCTAGCGAAATGCTTGCAGAGTCGTCGCCACGTGCAAACACAGGTAAAGGTAGTTTATTACCAGCCCTTACGGAAATTGAAACGCTAAGTAAGCGTATTGCATTTGCCATTGCTAAAAAAGCAATCGAAGAGGGCGTTGCTCTTGAGATTACTGATGATGCGTTATGGGCAGCAATCGACAAAAATTACTGGTTACCAAAATACCGTAACTATAAACGTTGTAGTGTTTAATAACGGTACCCGTAATTTAAAGTAAATGAAGCTGTACGTTAAGTTACAGCCATTAACAAAAAACAGGCAATTGCCTGTTTTTTTGTGCTTGTTCATATTTAATTAACCACGTAAGGTCTTTAATAGCATTTACAAAATTAAAGGATCGACTTAATGAAAACACTGACACTCGTTTTAGGTAGTGCACTGGCTTTTAACGTACTTAGTTTTGATGCACTTGCGGCAGCGACTCCCGATGCTCCTCATATTTATGTTAAAGGCGAAGCGACTCTTACCACAATGCCAGATTACGTGCAGCTTAGCGTAGGTATTACCGAAGTTGATAAAGACTTAATTGCTGCTAAAAATAAAACCGACTTAACCATCGCTAAAGCAATTAAGCTCGTAAAAGAAATTGGTGTTAAAGAGGGAGATATAAACGCCGGGCAAATCTCAATAAACCGTGATAGCCAATATAACCGCACTACCGGTAATCAAGAATTTAAAGGCTTTAAGGTTTCTCGTACATTAACTGTAAAACTTAGCGATATAAATAAATACCCTGAATTACTACAAAGCTTAGTTAACAACGGTATTAACGAAATTAATCAAACGCAATTTTTAGCAAGTAACTACAACGAGCTGCACAAAAAAGCGCAAAAGTTAGCAATTAAAGATGCACGGGATGCAGCAAAAGAATTTAGTGAAGATTATGGCGTTGATTTAAAAGGATTGTACAGCGCATCACTGAGTCCACTCAATGTTCAGTCGCAGCCTTATATGCGCGCAGAAAAAGTAATGATGGCTGATAGCGCACCAAGTAACTATGTACCTGATGCCTACCATGCTGGAGAGATTAAAGTAACGGCTTCAAGCTATGCCGTGTACTACATAGATTAAATTTATTTTTGGTGGTGCTCAAAACGTGCCACCAACTTCTCACCTTGCTCTTGGCTAATGCGCGCTATTGAGTTGAGCATATTAGTCACTTCGCGTCTGTCGTATTCATTAGTTACATGTTCATTTATGTCATCAACGATCGCATTTAAGTAATTAAATAAACTGTTTCGTGCATCGGTATCTTTATGGGCAATAAACAAAATATTTTTAAATGCCTCAAGCACATTTGTCATTACGTATGCATCGCCTTTGGCGTAATTACGCAGCGGTGTAAAGTTGTCATGTAATAACTCATCAAAGCTTGTTTCATGAAGGTATAGTAATGGTCCATTATCACTGTGCTTAAACGAGTAGTTAATATCGTTAATTGACAGCCGTTGAATAAGTAAAATACTCAGCATATCAATTGATTTAACCGCAGTACCTGGATCGTTTATGCCCGGGCTCATTGCCTTAACTGCAATTTCTGATATTTGCGTTAACCCATAACGGTAATGATCGCTAATGTACTCTTCTATATAAAAAATAAAGCAGTCGAGAATTTTATTTATCAGCTCTTCATCGTTTGATATGTCTTTATTACACTTTAAAAACGGATAGCCTTTAACTGTAAAGTAGCCTTGGTTAACAGAGATATACACCTTTATATCTTGCTCTGCCAAAATGGCACAGAGCTTATCGGTTTGCACGCCTTTGTAATAGCCCTCTGTTTTACTGCTAACCGAATGCCACTTACTAAAGTCTGGAAAGTCTTCAACTGGGTTTTCTAGTTGTCTTTGTATTATTGTTTTAATTTCGTTTTTAGTTTGGCTAAACAAGCCATTTAATACGTTATCAACCTGAATGGCACGAGAGATTGAATGTATAAAAAATACAAATAAACCTAATGAAATCAATCCAAAAATAAGTGCAAACAACACACCAATTGAAGGAATAGCCGTACTGCCACCTTCAAGTTTATTAATATTTATAAGCATAATAATTGAGTAAATTATGCTGCCTAAATAAAAGCCCAAAACCATTTGATGTGATTTACGCGTAATGAGCCCAGGTACTACGCGAGGCGATAAACTCGCACTGGCCGAATTTAAAACTACCATTACCATTGAAAAACTAAACACGGTAAGCGAAATAATACTCCCCGCTAAGGTGCTTAAAATAGTACGCGCGTTTTCGGCGCTATCAACAAGTACAATCGATATAAACGATTTTAGCTGCTCAATCGGCGCTAAATATTCAACCGACATAGTAATAATGGCAAATGCTAAAAAGCCCACTGAAAGCATCGAAGGGTAAAAGCCAATACTGTTAATCATTTCACGGTAACTGTCGGCTACTTTGCGAGGTACAAACATAAAATCCTTATGTTATTTTCTACTTACTTAATACCCCTAGCTTAGCATAGGCATTTATTAAACTTCTGATAATGCTGCTCAAATTTATATGTTATTATCACGCCCACAATAATAAAGCGCATGCTTATACGATAAAAATAACAGGAAAACGCTGTGATCATTTCAACTTATGCTGCATTACTTGCATTTTTTTACATTTATTTGAGCTTTAACGTAATAAAAGTGCGCCGCGCTGAGCAGATATCACTTGGTGATAACGGTAACGCAACGCTGCAACGTGCTGTACGTGCCCACGCGAACTTTATAGAATACGTGCCAATTGCTTTAATTTTACTCTTTTTGGCAGAGTACCAAGGACTTGCTAGCCATTACTGCCATATATTAGGTGGTGCGTTACTAATAGGGCGTGTATTTCAAAATTTAGGCATAGTAGAAAAAAGTCTGAAATATCGCCAAATTGGTACTATTGCTACATTTTTGGTGATTATTGTTAGCGCCTTTTTATTGCTAGTAACACGTGGCTAATTAAAGAAAAGCTAATGAGCAAAATATTTATAATAGGTTTACCGCGTACCGGCACAACGAGTGTGTGCCACGCATTTTTAGAGCTCGGCATTACAACGGCGCATACCGCGTATACTAATGCTTGTTTTGAAAATGCTAACGCGATTGCCGACACTCCCATATTTAATGACTTTAAAGCACTTGATATTAATTATCCAGACTCTAAGTTTATTTATTTAGAACGCGAACTGAGTGCATGGCTACCTTCAATAAAACAGCTTTTAACGCGTATGCACACTAATTTAACCCGTGCAGACGGGGGCTTTAATATTCATATAAAACGCTGTTATTTAAATACGTTTAGTGAGCTTTCGCTTGATAATATTAGCGACGATAGTTACTTAGCAGACTGTTATGAAACACATTTTAATGATGCTCAAACGTACTTTAATAACCGTGACGACGATTTTTTATCCATTGATATAGCAAAGCCTGATAGTTACAAAAAGTTGTGTAATTTTTTAGGGTTAGAAAGTGATAAAACTGATTTTGAAAAAATGAATATGGGCGGAAGAGTCACCGCATGGAACGATATTAAACACCGGTTAAAAGTTGAGTCTACGGCTAAAGGGCGCATAGATAAATTACTGCCTTACAAGATTTTTTAAATCAAATACGTTAAAATCCCCGCATTATTATTTAAGTTGTACAGAACATGTTTGAATTAAAATACCACACCCCATTTGAATGGACCGAAGTTGTCCTTGCTGACTTTAATACTTTTTTACAAGATCATGCCGCTGCTGAAAAAAAAGCATCGGGTATGGCTATGTCTATGCTTTCGCATTACCCAGACAAACGTAAATTAGTAAAAGCCATGACCGATTTAGCACTAGAAGAATTAATACACTTTAAACAAGTGCTTAAGTTACTTTTAGAGCGCGATGTAAACCTAGGTGACGACAAAAAAGATCCGTACATAAAACAAATACGTGCGCTATTTAGACACGGTCGTGATGGTTTTTTAATGGACCGATTACTGGTTGGCGGTGTAATTGAAGCACGTGGCCACGAGCGTTTTTCTTTAGTAGCACAAGCACTTCCTGAGGGTAAAGAAAAAGACTTTTATGTTGCTATTGCCAAATCAGAAGAAAAACATAAAAACCTATTTGTAGAACTCGCTTACGAATACTTTGAAAAAGAAGAAGTTGATGTTCGTCTAGAAGAGCTGCTTATAGCTGAAGCTAAAATCTGTGAAAGCATCCCGTTTACAGCCGCTTTGCATTAACTAAAAATAGCGCAGAGCTTATTTTACTCGCTTTGCGCCACACACTTCTGCTCTTATTTCTTTGTTAATCTCTTCATGAATTGTTGATTTGCAATTTGCGAATCAAAATAATAAAAAACACATTTATACATCTTAATCCATTGATTATAAATGCAAAAGCCCTTGGTCTCATACTTGCTACCTATACAGTAAGCAAATTGAGGGAAAGGCTTATGTTAAAATTTATTTTTATACTATTACTAATATCTTTTACCGCTATGGGCAGTGAAAGTCATTTAGATTATATAGAAAATGCAAATGGTGAGCGGGTACAAAAAGTATCGCACTTAGTTAAATGGACGCATACTCGCTTTGTGTTTACCCGTGATATTTCTCGTATTGCACTTGGCCACGAAACAACACTTGATGTGAACGTGGTAAATGGCCGTGAGCTACTAATTTTAGCTAAAAAGTTGGGCCGTACATCTATGATGGTGTGGTACGACGATAAAAGCTCTGAAACATTTTTACTTGGCGTAACCGAAGACTACAGCGTACTAGAAAATGCCTTAAACGACATTCATCCTGACGTACAGCTAACCATAGCGCCTGATCGCCATGCTGTTGTATTACGCGGTGAAGTACCTACTATAAATTATCGTCATGCCGCTTATGAAGCTGCAAAAAACTACCTTTATGCCAGTAGCTCACAAGCATCACAACCTGTTATTACCTCAAATCCTAACCAAGGTATGTTTAATTCACTTGCTCAACGCTTGCAAGGTTTGGGTAACGCAAACGGCGGTAGCTCTCAAAACTCGAGTAAAGTCGCTATTATTAATTTAATAAAAGTAACTCAAGCACCTAAACCAAAAGAAGAGCGTATTAGCGAAGTGATTAAATCAATGGGCGCAGATAAAGTGACCATTAAACGCATCTCGGTTGATGAGCTATCAAATGACGACAACGATGTGTTTTTACTTTCAGGCTCTGTAAAAAATCAAATAGAGCTAGTGCGCTTATTAAATACAATTAATAAATTATTCGAACCAGAGCAAGCATTACAAACTCAGGGCTCTCCTCTTGATCCTAATAATTTAATGAGCGGCGCAACACAGGATAAAAGTGCAGGTATTGAAGTACTTGCCAACGAGTCAGGCGGTTTAATAAATGATGCTACCTCAGGATTAAATTTAAGTAATGTAAGTTCAAACATTGCAAGAGCAACGTTGCTGTCAGTGGCTGGCGGTAAAGTTTTGTCGAGTATTGAAGTTGAAGATTTACCGCAAGTGCGTGTATCGGTGCAGCTATACGAAGTAAATCAACGTAGGTTAAAGCAATGGCGCCCAGATATTAGCGTGCTCTCTAATGGATATGAAAAAGAAGCGGGTTTATTTGGCCGTGACGGTATGACTAATCGCGAATCTGGCTCTGCAACAATAGAAAATGCGCTGCAATTAATTGGCGGTCAATTAACTAATAACTTACAGCTTTCTACCTCACAGTTTGCCATTGATATGTTGTTTTCATTACTTGAACAAGAAGGTATATCGCGAACGCTTTCTCGCCCTACAATAACAGTTTTAGCCGGTGAAAGTGCCGTGTTTAAAGTCGGTGGTGAAGTACCTGTACCTACAAGTTATAGCCCATCTGGAATTACAAGCGGGCAGCAAGGTAGTAGTGGGTCGGTGTTTAGTGGTACAGAATTTAAATCATTCGGAGTTGAATTAAATGTACGTGCCATGGTTGACGACAAAGACAGAATAACACTTGATCTAAACCCAGTAATTTCATTACCCGATACCACGTTAACCGCCGAAATTGCACAAAGTACAGGCAGCAGTTTAAACAGCAGTGCATTTAATACACGCAGTATGCAAACATCAACACGTTTAAAAGACGGGCAACCTCTTATTATTGGTGGCTTAATTAGCACCGATAACAACGCAAGCCACGACTTTGTACCTGATGGCAACGGCAATAGCATGCTAGGAAAGTTAAGCGAAACAACCAGCAAAAGTGAAAACAACCGCGAGCTTATAATTGTGGTAACTCCAAACCTGGTGCGTGAGCCAATTAATACCTTACGTTCGTGGGAGCAGGCAAATATCGACACCCAGGTACTTAGCTATATACAGGAGCAAGGGCTATGAAAATATTTTATATTATTTTACTGCTTACTTTATCGGGTTGCGCTCATATTGATTACAAGCCAACAGTAAATCCTTACAACGCGCTGGGTGACATAGTTAAAAAATACCAATTAAATGCCCAACCATTAAAGTGTGAAGGTATAAATGCAAGTAACTGTTTAAACTTAGTCCATGAGGTGAATCAGCTCATGCTTGAACATCCCGATAACACGGCAATACTGACGATATCGGCCTACGTACTTTATAAAAGTGGCCGTGCTAATCAATCTCAACAAGTTATAAACACATTACTGAATAAAGCTAATCCACCATTAAATGTAATTACTTTAGGGGTTACGTTAGCAATAGAGCAAGGTAATTTAGCTAAAGCAAAAAGCATTGCTCAATACGGCGTCGATGTTTTTGGTACACATGCTTCACCATACCTGCAAATGGCCTCTATACATTATGCCCAGGGCAGTTACGTTATAGCTTCAAACTACTTAGAGCTTTCGGTTAAGTTTGGTTTAAATAGCACCACCTATTTTTACCATAAAGGGTTAATTGAAGAAGCGAATACCAATAATTTATTGGCTTGTGGCTATTATGAGCAAGTTTTACGTGCAGAACCCACGCATAAAAAAGCACTTGCTAGGCGCGGTAAACTCTCCGTTTTAGGTAATTGTTATTCTTAAGGCCTTCGGGCCTTTTTTGTACCTAAAATTTGGCATTATTAAGGAGCCAAAACCACTTTATTATTTATCAAAAATAGGAGCAAAGCTTACGCTCATCCTACGTTTTATACGTAACCTCACAAGACTGCTTTTAATATTTACCCCTTACGCTATCCATCAGTTTTAATAATACTTTCAATAACGTAAACCTAGCATTAAGTATCTAAAAATTATTTTTTAATATTGATTTGCATTTTGCAAATCAAAAATGAAAACATCTAATAAACAATAACCATTAAAAACATAACCAACTGTATTTAATGGTTATTTATAGGTGGCATGGTCCTCGCAATATGTAAAGTGAGCATAAGCTCTTCTAATTTAAAGGCTACGATTATGAAAACTATTAAACATAACTTAAATAGCAAAAAGCAAAAAGGTTTTGTACTAACGTCAGAGCTAATCATTCTTTCTACTTCAATGGTAGCAGCACTTGTAATTGGTTTATCTACATTACGTGACTCGGTAACCAGCGAACTTGAAGATGTAGCTGAAGCAATTGGCTCACTTGACCAAAGCTATGTATTTGACGGCATGATTAACGCCGAAGGCACTGCTGAAGTGTCTGGCTCTGGGTTTGTAGATTCAGTTGATGTGTACGCAGGCGATGGTAGTTCATTCACTTTTGTTGCATCAGACTTTAGTGAAAATGCGGCACTTATTAGTGCAACACCAAGTGGTGATGCTGCAACGCGTACAGCAGCTGGCGGTTCACAAGGTAACTAACGCAAGGTATCCAATATAAGGCAACCAGGTTTGAATACCAAGCTTAAGGCTCACTGCCACAAAAGTGTGGCAGTGAAAGTTACTCTGGAGGAATATTATGAAAAGTAAAAGTAACAAAGGCGCAACCACAGCGGCTCTCACATTACTCATCACCTCTGGCATGTTAGCTTCGGCTTTGGGAATTAGACAGGTAAACGATGAAAATAGCGTAACAGCTTGGGTAGTAAACAAAAATATGTCGGCCGGTCAAACAGTAACCGTTCACGATGTAGAGCAAAAGAGTATAGATCCAAGTAACTATTCAAATATTGCACTGAGCGTTCAAAACCCACGTGCATTAATTGGTCAAAAATTAGCAACTAACAAAATGGTTGAACAACCCTTATTCGACACCGATTTTATTAGAGCGAAAAGCCAAAACTTATCAGAAGCCATCCCGGCAGGGCGTGTTTTATATACTTTAAAACTAAACACCTTAGATATTCCGCTTTCGCGCATACACAAAGGTGACCGACTCGACATAGTCGCTAAAACTAATCGCTTAGTAAGAACAGTTGCCCGTAATGTACAGCTTATTGGTGTTTCAAAAGGTCCTAAATCGCAAGCCGCAAAAAGTGGCGTAATGGATAATTTAGCTAAAGAGTCTAATTCTGCTGCGGGCGGTGTTTCATTAGTCCTTGCGGTACTTCCAAAAGATGTTTATTCGTTGGCGGGTATAGATAACGCCGACAAAGTTTCAATTATTGTGCATAGCGCTTATGACATTGAACAAGGTCGTTTGCAAAACTTTTCACGCTTACAAACCAGTCGCACAATCGAAGTGGTTAAAGGCGTTAAAAATGAAGCTGTATATGTAGCTAAGTGAGTTTTTATGTTTAATTTATCAAGCAAACATGAAGAAGTTCAAACCAGTTTAAGTACCTTTGAAGAGCTTAAAAAGCTATTGCACGATGCTGTTATCGAAGAGTACGAACAAGAACCAACCGCGCTTTTATCAAGTAATGTTCTCGAAAAAATCTCTGCATTGTGCAGTGAAATTCCACAATCTAATCAATCTTCATTTAATCAACATCAACAAGAGCAGGTTGTTCAGGCTGTATTTGATGAAATTCAAGGCCTGGGACCTATTGCACAGTTTATGCTGGACGATCAGGTAAGTGATATTTTAATAAACGACACGCAAGATATTTGGATTGATAAACAAGGCAAACTACTTTGCACAGCCAGTAAGTTTGATGACGAACGCCATTTACGCCGATTTGTTGATCGCTTACTTGATGGCTGTGGTCGCCAAGTCAATGCGCTTATGCCAATTGTTGATGGCAAACTAAAAGATGGTAGCCGAGTTCATATTATTGTACCGCCTGCGTGTACCAGCGCCGCGATTGTGTCTATTCGTAAGTTTAATCATAAAAAAATAAACGATGACTTTTTAGTTAATAATCATTTTTTAGATAAAAACATCTTATCATTTTTAAAAAGCGCAGTTAAAACAGGCGTTAATATTTTAGTGTGTGGCAATGCCGGGGCAGGTAAAACATCATTATTAAACGTACTTGCTAACTCAATTAACCCAAATGAACGAGTTGTAACCATTGAAGAAAGTGCTGAGCTTAATTTGCATCACAACCACGTTGTGCAATTAGAAGCTCACGACACAAACAGCGATGGTAAAGGTGCAGTAAGCCTAAGAGATTTAGTAAAAGCAGCCCTTAGAATGCGCGCAGATAGAATACTTGTTGGAGAGGTACTCTCTGGCGAGGTAATCGATATGCTCCAAGCAATGAACTGTGGTCACCAAGGTTCGATGACGACCATACATGCTAATAGCGCAAATGATGCCGTTATTCGTTTATCTACTTTAGTGCAGTTACACAATTCACAACTGAGCGATACCCATACAAGTTCGCTAATCGCGTCGAGTATTCAACTTATTGTGCATGTTTCTCGCTCAACTAATGGCACCCGAACTCTAAAAAGTATTGGTGAAATTAAGCGTGTTAATGGCGGTGCACATTTTAGCCCGCTTTATAGTATTAACGAAGCAGAGCCTGTTCAAAGTGAGCTAATAGATAACTCAAGTGTTATTGAGTTTATGAAAGGCCAAGGCGCAAATGCACAAGAATTAAAAGCATTACTGCACAATAACCCGGAGGCTAACAATGACTAAACTTGATTATTTATTAGCTATAGCGGCGGTTATTACTTTTGTACTTGCAGCTAGTGTGTTGGTTTCTTTGTATGCTAAAAATAAAAGTAACCAGAGCGCTAAAAAAGTAGATATTTTAGAAGAAAAAGACGTCCTTACTTTGTCACTACGAGTACTAGGCTTAAACATAAGTAACGCTTGGTTTATAAGCATGGCGTGCTCGCTCTCTAGTAGTTCATGGTTTTTAGCTAAATTATATTACCCTGAGGCATCAACCAGCGCATTTATTATTTCAATCGTGGTTTTTGTAACCTGTTTTATAACTGTGATTGACTTAGCTCATTATAAATTAGCAAAATTTGAGCATCATTTTTTAGAATTTATTGAAACCGTACAATCGTGTTTAAGTACGGGGCTGTCGCTACAACAATCAATGCAGTTTGCTGATGAACATGCAGACCCATATATAAAAAAACAAAGCACCTTACTAATACAACGCATGAGCATGGGTAGTGATGCCGAAACGTCGTTTGCCCCTTTAATAGAAAGATACAACTGCGAAACCGTAAGATTGTTTGCTCATAGCATCATCACACATACACAAAGCCAGTGCGATTTAACCGATATGCTAAAAAGCGTATGCAACATGATGTCGCTTCGGACCCTCGACCGCCAACAGCTAAAAGCAAAGCTTTCGGGTACTAAGTACGCTGCTGTATTTAGTGGTTTTTTACCTTACGCACTAATTCCTTTATTTAGCTATACCGATCCAACCTGGTTTGAACCTTTATTAAACGATCCTAATGGGATTGCATTTATAACGGTTGCGCTTCTTTGTCAGCTATTTGGTTTTTTATGGCTACGCCTTAGCTTAAGGGTAACATTATGATTGATATACTTTTACTTATCGGACTTTTAGTAAGTATGGGCTCGTTTATCCATATTCATAGGCAATCTCTTAAAGTCGAATTAGATAAACCCGATACTAAAAACATTAATTGGTACCCGCTAATCATCATCTCTAAACGTCAATTAAGACAAGCAGGGATTCAAATTAATAAAATATTAATAAGCCTGTACTGCTTTAAAGCGGCTGCTACTTTTAGTGCATTTACGGTTATAGAACTAACAGGGTATGAGCTGAGCCAATCGATTAAATTATTACTGTGTTTTGTGTGTTTTTTTGCACCCGAATGCTGGTTTTTATTACGTAAAAACCAACGTAAAACCGTTATAAATAATAGCTTAGAGTTTTTTTTACGGGTGTTACTGGTTTACATGCGCGCTGGATTTTCACTAGAGCGTTCATTTGCACTAGCAGTTGATCATGGATTAAGTCAAAAACACCCATTATACAAAGAGCTAAAGTTATTTTTATTCGAACTAAGCGCAGGTAAAGATCGTGAATTTGCATTTAATTCACTTTTTGAAAGAACCGGCGTATTAGGAATTAAAAAACTCGCAAACTTAATGTTAATAGGGTCAAAACTTGGTACGCCACTTATCCAAGCAGTAGAGGCTCAACTTGAAGGCCTAGCTTTAAAAAAGAACATTTTACTCGCTAAAAAGGTAAACAAAAAAGCGATGCACACAACCTTTCCCATTATCTTAATTTGTTTTCCGATGTTTTTGGTATTGGTGTTTTTTCCCGCAGCATTACAAGTAATGAACGTACTTAAAATGCTTGTCGAAGTGTTATAGGAGCCTGATATGAAGAAGCATTATCAACAAGGATACATACTTACTATTGAGCTTATATTAATTATAACTATTTTAATTATTGGCTCAATTGGTGGGGTGATTTTAGTAAGGGATGCCCTTATTAAGCGCCATCAAACTAAGGTAGATAATCAAATTACTGTAGTCGACGCTAATAATAGACCACTCGGTATTGCAGTAAGTTTTGATGAGCATCAAGCACCACTCATTTTTTATACAGACAGGGGAGCAAAAAACACGTACAGGGCATTAATAGGCATAAGAGATGATAGGTTTACATCGCGAGAAGCTGTTTATTACGATGCTCCAAATTGCCAAGGTAACCCGTGTTTAAAGGGCTTAAGCGACGAAGCAACAGACAGCCAAGGTGTGAGTAAACTAAATAATACCGGTAATGTAAGTTATATAAATGCGCTGCAGCAAGGTCCAAATTATGCAATAGGGCAGTTAGGTAACACCGTTATTGGTCAGTTATTAAGAAGTACGCCACAACAATGCCCTGCTAATAGTGAACAAATTCTATCTCGTTATGTATCGCAAAAAGTAGTAACAGGCTCACCTTGTGAAAGCTTTGAAATAGATAAGCAACCGGCCGACAGCAGTTGTTTAGTTGGAGTGACTGCTTTGGGTCGTCCACTTGTAGGGACCGATGGTCGAGAGTTGGCGGTATCATGTGACACATGTCAAACAGGGTACGAATCGCAAGGCGACATACTTGATTTATACTTACCCGAAGTAGAATCTCTTTTAAAAGATGCACTTAAAGCACTTAAGTTTGTTGGAGTTGGAACAAACTTTGACATAGAGCTTGGCACAATCTGCTGCCCAGAAGGTACACGCTTAGAAGATGATGAAAACATTGTAGAGACACTCGTCTTCACTATTTTACAAACTACATTTGAGCTCGCCGGTATTGATTTAGTAAATAACCTTATTATTAGTGAAACACTGAGCTTAATAGGGATTGAGCCAGGGATTACATATTGCAAAACATCACTTAATTTAGTTAATGCAGAACAAGTAATTAATATCACCACAGGCGAACCTGCACTTAGTAGCTTAACACCACCATTTAAAGTTTTACTGCCAGTACATAGCGACCAAAACAGTACAACGTGGATACATACTCCCCCTAAAGGGGAAGGAGAACGTCAATGAACGCCTCAAATATATTTACCTCACATGCTAATATACCAGATACACAAGCTGATGAAATATCAACAGAAATTAAAGAAACGCTAACACTACTAAAACAGTTTTATGATGTTCCAATTGTTAAATTTATCGATTTTAGAGAAGTTTATTCAAAGCAGTTAATAACCTGCAACGATAAAGAAAGCGTCGAAAATGAGTTATTAAGCTATCAACAACGCTGCACACAAGAAAAACTATATTTATTTGAAGATACCTTTTTTGATGATGTATCAAACAACACGCACAAATTAATTCGTTTTTATGCACAATATCCAATTTATAGTGTCACTAATAAATTAATTGGCGTAGTGCTGATGGCCGATTTAGCACCTAAAACATTAATAGGTTCACAAAAAGATCAGTTTATTTCATTTGCTCAATTATTGCAGACACAGTTAAATAAAAATTCAGATTCAGTAAGTAATCAAAGTACTAAGCCTGAGAAAAAAAATTATGGTGAAAAGTATATTCATGTATTTAGTTTAGCGCCCGTCGCATTTTTAATTGCATTAGTATTATGCTCATTCACTGCATTACTTCTTTATACTATTGAAAAAAAGGAGCTGCAAAGTAACTACAATCAACAAACCCAGCAATTACGTAAAACGTTATTTAATGCATTAGAGCGATTTGATAATCAAGGATTGTATATATCTCAAAAAGATTTAGTTATTGCAGGCTTTTTGCAAAGCCAAAATAACTATACAAAAGAGCAGCTTAACAATTTAGTGCAGAGTCAGGTTTCACAAAATTTAACTTACAAAGGGTATGTTGTGTTTGATTCTGAGTATAACCAGCTTGCACTTTGGTCAAAAAATAATTTTGATTTAGCCGCGTACGGGTTTACAAACTGGTTAGAAAAATTTAATAAAAGAGCAAATAAACAAGCAGTAGAAGTATTTACGGTTGCTGATACGGCCTTCTTAATTTCTGAAATAAAAATAAAAAAAGGCTCTATTTATACACTTACAGCATTTGATTTAAGTAAGTTTTTAAAAGCCGTTATTGGAAAATTAAACACTGAAAATTATAACGTTTTTATAGCAACACCACAGTTTACTTTAGGAAAACAAGGAGAAGTAAACCCGAGTATAATTAAAAATAGTATTAGCGCTTTAAGCAGTCGTTTTCCACCTACTTGGCGCTTGCATGTGCAACCAATGAATAAAATAGTACGACCACAAATAACTAAATACAGTTTAATTAGATTAGGGTTAATCTCTTTTTGTGTATTCGCGTTTGTGTATTATTTTTTACGTTTGCCAAGGCGTTTACACAGTGAAATAAAACAAAAAAATCAGTTAATACTCAATAGAGAAGCGCTTTTTTCAAGTTCTCTTGATGCACTACCGCATGGGTTTGCTATTTTTAATAGCCACGAATCTCCTGTGATTACCAACAATGCATTTAATCTTTTATTTGCACAGGTGAATAAACAAAACAGTCAGCTATCGTATAGCCAGCTGATAAGTATTGCGCAACAGCATAATATTATAAATCATTACCATGAGCATCATAAGCTTGATGATGATCGTAACCAATTAATAGATATAGGTTTTACAGACGGGAAGTGGATAACTGTATTACAAAGACATACAGATTTTAATGGTTTCGTTTGCTACTTTAGAGATGATACAGAGGCACATCAAAAAGAATGTTTACTCGCTGATGTTCTCGAAAAATCAAAACAGACAAATCAATTAAAAGAAAAATTTGTTACAAGGCTTAGCCGTCAGTTAAAAACGCCTTTATCATCTTTAAAGTCATTAGTTGAAATATCTAAAGATCCAATAAGCTTTAACGAATTTAAAAACAATGTGGGGAACATTTCTGATGCATGCGACCAGCTCGAAAGTGTAATTCAACAACTCGTAAATATAAATAAATCGGAAATAGGTAAGTTAAAGCTTCAGGCCAAAAACGTAAACCTAAATCAAATGATCAATAATAATATGTCGATTTTAGCTAAAGAGGCTGAAAATAAAAGAATCGTTCTTAAAAATAATATTACGCCTGAATTAACGGTCGCAAGCGATGAAAAGTTAATTTCTCAATTGGTTATTCAATTAGTGACTGAGGTTTTGGATTCATCAAATAATACAACGCTTTCAATTAACGCTCAGATTAAAAATGAAAGTAAACGTAATTACTTATACCTCGATTTTTCATTAAGTAATTTGATCGACAGTAGTAACTTTATAACTGAGCTTAAAAGTATATCGGGTGATGATATAACGCGCTTTATAGATGATAAAGACGTGTCATTAGAGTTAAAGTTTTTTATTTCAATATTTAAAATGTTAGGTGGTAAAGCGATAACTGTAAGTAGTAACGCGAATAAATCAACGATATCACTTTCTATGTTGGTCAACATAGCAACCAAACAAGGTAAAGACAATGAGCAAGAAGTACCAAGTAGCTCGTTAACAAATAATGATTTAGTAAAAGCTAGTTTAGTAACTAACAAACACCAAAACACGCTATTACTGGTTGATGACGATCCTCTTGTTGAGATTGTAATTAGAGCGATGCTAAAAAATGAGAATATTAAAATAGATTACGCGCGCAGTGCAATAGAAGCGATGTTGATGGTATCGCAAAACAGTTACGACATTATTTTAATGGACATAGTAATGCCAGAATTGTCGGGAACTGACGCTATGTTAAAAATTAAAAAACACAGTGACAATTTGAAAACTAAAATAATTGCGCATACATCGACACCCGATACAGATTCAAAATACGTTAACCAGGGCTTTGATGACATGCTATTAAAACCAGTAAAACAAGGTGTATTAATAAACCAAATAACACGCATTTTAAAAGATAAGTCGTTATAAATTAGCGTATATTACTGGAACAGTAATGAGGTAAAACATGAAAAACACTATTGAAAATATGGCTGAAGTTATCGAGTTTAAAGTAACGCCAATAAATAAAACTAAACGACTGCTTTTAGTAGATGATGACTTGCTAATAGAAATAG
>NZ_PJBR01000083.1:0-19085 GCF_002863625.1 Pseudoalteromonas sp. MelDa3
GCTTTTTGTGAATTAACGTATATTTTTATTGATAAACGGCTGACACCGGTGTCATAATATAAATGTTTTATCATTTTGTTGTCAAAACGTATTCGCTGTTTATATATTTTATAGGCAGCATTTTTTACTGTGATAGCTACTTTGAGGTGATAGCTCAAAGTATAAATAACAATGGTATACCATTGTAAAATAATAAGCACGAGTCGCTTAACAAAAGAGATAATACTATGAGCCTAAACTCTTCTGCCCAATTTGATCCCATCTTAGTTGCTGATGTTGGGGGCACTAATGCCCGCTTTGCTTTAATAACTGCTTTTAATGAACATACTAACCAATTTGTAATAGAGCACATTAATATTTTTCCTAGTGCTAATTTTGGTTCACTTGAAAGTGCGCTTGAGCAATATTTACAAACAGTCTCGCATATTACACCTAAACGCGCATGTTTAGCCGTTGCAGGTCCAATAAAAGCTGGGCAGGTACATTTAACCAATTTAGGTTGGCATTTTAGTGTTAGTGAATTTAAAACTCATTTTGATTTACAGCAACTAGAGGTCATTAACGATTTTGCTGCTTTTGCATATGCGGCTCCTTACTTAGATCCTAAACAAAATGTCATTGTTAAATCAGGCCAAGCTGATGATAATGCAAACATTGGTGTTATAGGTCCCGGTACTGGTTTTGGTGCCGCGTGCTTAGTTAGAACGTCGCAATCTACCGCTGTTTTAAGTTCAGAAGGGGGGCATATATCGCTTGCACCAGTTAATGAACTCGATACTTTACTATTAAATGAATTACGTAAAGATCATCCCCATGTTTCTATCGAAACTGTATTTTCAGGCCCTGGCATAACGCATTTATACAAAGCGATGTCTGCGGTTAAGGGTGTAACAGCTAAAAATTTAGATGCTGCGCAAATAAGTAGTCTAGCAAATAGCGGTGAATGTGCTGTGTGTGATGCAACGCTTAATCAATTTTGTGATTGGATCGGCAGTGTAGCTGGCGATTTAGCCGTTGTTTACGGTGCTTTAGGCGGACTATTTATTGGCGGTGGAATACTGCCTCGTATGCAAGCAAGACTTCTTGAGAGTCGTTTTGTTGAACGATTTTCTCAAAAGGGTATTATGTCGCAATACGCAGGGCAAATTCCTGTAATACTTGTAACACAAGATAATATTCCACTAATTGGTGCCGCAGCGTGTTTGCACAACAGCAAATAAGGAGCTTTCCTTGTTCGCATTTGGAAAAATAGAGTGATGAAAAAAGTAACAATAAACAGTGTGGCAAGTCATGCTGGTGTTTCTAAAAAAACCGTATCACGCGTTTTAAATAACGAGCCTAATGTTAGTGCTGCAACCCGAGAAAAGGTGCTTGCGGTATTTAAAGAACTCGATTACACCCCAAATCCAATTGCACGAGGCCTCGCACAAAATCGTAGCTTTATTATTGGGTGTCTTTACGATAACCCAAGTAAAAGCTACATTACTCGCGTGCAAACGGGTGCTCTAGAAGCATGCAAAGAAAATAACTATAATTTATTGATACACCCTTGTGAGTTTCGTGGTGAAGCCCTTATAAATAATATTGAGCAATTACTACAGACTTCTCGATTAGATGGCATTGTGCTAACACCTCCTTTTGGTGATTTTGCTGAGCTTGTTGCTTTTTTAAAATCTAAAAAAATTCCTTACGCAAGAGTTGCGTCAGCTTTACTTCAAGATGATTCTATTTCAGTTCGTAGTAATGATGAGCAAGGCGCATTTGAAATTACTGAGCATCTAATTAGCCTTGGGCATAAATCTATAGCGTTTATTAAAGGGCACCCGGATCACAGTGCCACGCAACAACGCTTTAAAGGCTACAGGCGTTCACTTGCAAGCCATGGAATAGAGTTTGATGAGCGCTTAGTAGAGGAGGGTAACTTTAGTTATCACTCAGGTGTAGATAGTGCACGCAGTATTTTAGATTTATCTCCTAGGCCAACAGCTGTATTTGCATCAAACGATTACATGGCGGCAGCGGTATTAAAATTAGCTACCCAGCGCCAATTAAAAGTGCCTGATGATATTTCAATAGCTGGCTTTGATAATGCACCCATTGCACGTCATATTTGGCCTGGTTTAACGACTATTGCACAGCCCGTTGAAGAGATGACTAAACAAGCCGTAACTCAACTTATTTCACACATCGCTCAACCGCAAGAACAGCCGTATCAGGTAACGCTTGAGTCACGCTTGATTACACGCGAGTCTACCTCTGCGATAAAATAGTGAGTTAAAAACACTTTCACAGTAGCCCGAATATGAGTGACGCTTATTCGGGCTTTTTTTTGCTCTGAACTTGCTAAAATATACTTTGTGCCTAAAAATCAATTAGGTCATTATTCGGTCATGTTAAAATATTAAACTATTTTTGTTACCCGGGGTTGACACCGGTGTCATTGCTATGCGTTAATACAGTGACACCGGTGTCAGGGCTGTTGTGAGAGGCTCCCTGGTAGCGTACCTTTGAACGGGTAAATCAAAGATGCTCAGTACAGTTATTTACGTGGAGTCTGTAGTTGCTACTGAGCCTTTATCCTCTAACTAATAGAGATGAGTTAAATTATGTTACATCCTCGTATTCAAGAAGTTACCCAGCGCGTTATCGAACGCAGTAAAAATACCCGTCAAGATTATTTAGAACGTATTTCGCACGCAAAAAAACAAACAAGAGTTCGTGCCGGTTTAGGTTGCGGAAATATAGCCCATGTTATGGCTGCATGTAGCAGTGATGACAAAGCGCGCTTAAAGGCTGATGAGCAGCCAAATCTTGCTATTATCAACTCATATAACGATATGCTATCGGCTCATGTGCCATACAAAGACTACCCAGATTTAATTAAAGACATTGCTACCAAATACGATGCTACAGCACAAGTTGCTGGTGGCGTTCCTGCAATGTGTGATGGTGTTACGCAAGGGCGTGACGGCATGGAACTTTCGCTTTTTTCTCGTGATGTAATTGCTATGTCTACGGCAATATCGCTTTCACACGATGTGTTTGATGGCGTTTTTTGTTTAGGCGTTTGCGACAAAATCGTCCCGGGTTTATTAATTGGTGCATTGTCGTTTGGTCATTTACCTGTGTTCTTTTTACCAGCAGGTCCAATGCAATCAGGTATTCCTAATAAAGAAAAAGCACGTATTCGTCAAAAATTTGCACAAGGTCTAGTAAGTCGCGAAGACTTATTAGAGGCTGAAAGCGCGTCTTACCACAGCGCAGGTACTTGTACGTTCTACGGTACTGCAAACTCAAACCAAATGTTAATGGAAATAATGGGCTTGCACCTTCCAGGTAGTTCGTTTATTAATCCTTACACTGAGCTTCGCGATGGTCTTACAGGTAATGCTGTAGAAACTATGCTTAAGCAGCTTACAGATGATAAAGAAAGCCCGTGTTTGGCCGATGTGATCAGCGAAAAAACGATTATAAACGGTTTAGTAGGTCTTCTTTCTACAGGTGGTTCTACTAACCATGCAATTCATATTGTTGCGATAGCAAAAGCGGCGGGCATTCAGGTTACGTGGAAAGATATGTCTGATTTATCTGAAGTTGTACCACTACTTACACGTATTTACCCTAACGGCTCTGCAGATGTAAACCACTTCCAAGCAGCCGGCGGTATGGGTTTCTTAATGCGAGAGCTAGCAAGCGCTGGTTACTTACACACAGACGTTAAAACAATGCTAGGCGATGGTTTAGCACCTTACATGACAGAGCCTCGTTTGGATAAAGACGATAGTCTGATCATGAGCAACTCAACCGGCCCAACTAAAGTTAAATGGGTAGATTGCCCAGCAAATTCTCATGACGAAGAAGTACTTCGTCCAGTGAGTAACCCTTTTAGTAAGCAAGGTGGTTTGCAACTTCTAACGGGTAACTTAGGTAAAGCTGTTATTAAAGTGTCAGCTGTTGCTATTGAACATCAGGTTGTTACTGCTCCTGCGAAAGTGTTTAGCTCACAAAGTGCTCTGCAAGATGCATACACGCGTGGCGAATTAAACCAAGACTTCATTGCCGTGCTAAAAGAGCAAGGCCCTAAAGCGAAAGGTATGCCAGAGCTACATAAATTAACGCCAGTAATGGCAACGCTTCAAGATGAAGGCTTTAAAGTAGCCATTGTTACTGACGGTCGTATGTCGGGTGCATCAGGTAAAGTACCAGCTGCTATTCACTTAGCACCAGAGGCAGTAGAAGGCGGCATTATTGCTAAAATCCGAGAAGGTGATTTAGTGACACTTGATGCGCCAAACGGAATATTAAAAGTACACGTTAGCGACGAAGAACTTGCTAAACGTGAAGCAGAACTTAGCCTGCCAAGTGCAACATTTGGTACAGGTCGCGAATTATTTACTGGATTTAGAAATATCGTAAGCAGTGCCGATTTAGGCGCGAGTGCTTTTGGACTTGAATAAATATTAGCCATACTGGGTAATGAGGAACAAGTAATGAGTATTGAAAAAATCTTAGCATCGGCACCCGTGGTGCCAGTGGTTGTAATCGAAAAATTAGAAGATGCAGCACCACTTGCAAGAGCGTTATATAACGGTGGCTTAAAAGCCTTAGAAATAACACTACGTACACCTATTGCTGCAGAAGCTGTAAAGCTGATGAAAGCAGAAGTACCTGAAGCCTATGTAGGTACTGGTACGGTAGTAGATAAAGCAAGTTTTGATCTTTCGGTTGCCGCAGGTGCAGATTTTATGGTGAGTCCAGGTGTGAGCGATGAGCTTATTGCTTTGGCTAAAACATCAGATATACCATTTTTACCAGGCGCTGCAACTGCAAGTGAAGTTATGCAACTTGCGTCGCATGGTTTTAAGTATTTAAAATTCTTCCCTGCAGAAGCTGCAGGCGGAACAGCAATGCTTAAATCAATCGGTGGCCCATTACCACATATTACTTTTTGCCCAACTGGCGGCATTAGCCTAGCAACTGCACCGAACTATTTAGCGCTTAACAACGTTATTTGTGTTGGTGGTACGTGGATGCTAGATAAACAACTAATTGAAAATAAAGACTGGCAAGCAATTGAAGCGCTTGCTCGCCAAGCAAGTGAACTTAAATAGGAGTCTAAAATGATTAATGTAGCAATTAACGGTTACGGCCGTATCGGTAGAAATGTTTTACGTGCACTTTATGAGTCAGCTCAAAACAGCGAAATTAAAATTGTAGCAATTAACGATTTAGCACCAGCTAACGTAAATGCACATTTAACGCAATATGACTCAGTTCATGGTCAATTTTCAAAAAAAGTAACACTTGAAAATAACACCATGTTAATTGACGATGACGTAATTACGTTAACGCAAGAACGCGACCCTGCAAATTTACCGTGGAAAGCACTAAACGTCGATATCGTTTTAGAATGTACTGGTTTTTTCACTAAACGTGATGACGCTGCTAAGCACATTACAGCGGGTGCTAAAAAAGTAATCGTTTCTGCTCCAGGTAAAGATATGGATGCAACAGTGGTTCATGGTGTAAACAGCGATGTAATTAACGCTGATAGCCAAATCATCTCAAATGCATCGTGTACTACTAACTGTTTAGCACCACTAGCAAAAGCAATAAACGACACAGTAGGTATTGAAAAGGGGAGTATGACAACGATTCATTCTTATACGAATGATCAAAACCTATCTGACGTATACCACCCAGATCTATACCGTGCTCGTAGTGCAACTCAATCTATGATCCCAACTAAAACAGGTGCTGCGGCAGCTGTTGGTTTAGTACTACCAGAACTTGCTGGTAAATTAGACGGTATGTCGGTACGTGTACCAACAATCAACGTATCTTTAGTTGATTTTACGTTTATTACTAAGCGCGATACGACTGCAGAAGAAATCAATGCAATCATGAAAGAAGCGTCAACGGGTTCAATGAAAGATATTTTACAATATAATGAGCTTCCGCTTGTTTCTATCGACTTTAACCATAACCCAGCGTCATCTATCTTTGATGCAACGCAAACTAAAGCCGATGGCAATCTAGTTAAAGTAATGGCTTGGTACGACAACGAATGGGGTTTCTCAAACCGCATGTTAGACCAAGTTAAAGCATTAGGTGCGTTTTTATAATACAGCCCTAATGATGTAAAGTTTTAGCTTTATCCAACCAAGCCACGCATTGCGTGGCTTTTTTGCGTTTGGTTTATCTGTATATTTGCAACTCAGACTATGGAGGGAACTATTTGTATTTTTTATACCCTAAATTTTGTTAATATGTGGGTGTGTAAATCAATGGAATTTCGTTGTATTTAATCAACTCAACGAAGCAAGGAATAATAAAAATGATCAGAGCTTTATCACGAAAGGTATTTCGCACAAATCATCTTCAGATAGGTGAGGGCAACATAAGTGGCTACATAGCCTGCTTTTTAGCAATACTGAGTTGCTTAGGCGTATTAGCGTTTCACTTTCCGGAATACTTAACCACACCAGAACTACGCAAAAGCTACGATGTTAGTTTTTTGCGTCAGCTTATGTTTGCAGCATTGCTAATATCTGGCAGTTTAGGGTTACTTAACTTTGTACGTAATACTAATAAGCGTTTAGGTGCTACAGCATGGTGTTTTATTACATTAGCTATTATGTTTGGCGGCCCTAACGTTGAGGTTAACGAGTTTGCAACGAATACACCCTATATAGGGCTTGATTGGTTTATTTTAGATTTACTCGGTTCAACACTTATATTTATTGTGATTGAAAAGCTATTACCGCATCGAAAAGAGCAAAAAATATTGCGTAGTGAGTGGAGAGGTGATTTAAACCACTTTTTTGTAAATCATTTAATTATTGGTTTTGTATTACTTGTTACTAACCATTTTGTACATTATGGTTTTGGTTGGGCTGTATCATCAACAATTCAAGGCGTTATTGAACAAATACCATTTGTTGCGCAGCTGTTTTTAATAATACTCGTGGCTGATTTAATGCAGTACTGGGTGCATCGTGCCTATCACGAAATTCCTTTGTTATGGCGCTTTCATGGCGTACATCACAGCGCTAAAGAAATGGATTGGTTAGCGGGTTCTCGCCAGCATATTCTTGAAATACTAATAACACGCAGCTTAGTGCTTACACCGATATTTGTACTTGGATTTTCACAGCAAATAATTAGTTTGTACGTAATTATTGTGGGTTTACAGGCAGTGTTTAACCATGCAAACGTAAGAGTTAAATTTGGTTGGCTTAAATATTTTATGGTCACACCGCAGTTTCATCATTGGCATCATGCGTCAGATAAAGCCGCAATTGACCGCAACTACGCTGCGCATTTCTCGTTTTTAGATTATGCGTTTGGTACTGCTGTTAAAGGTCAAAAAGAGTGGCCTGAAGCATATGGCGTAGTTGGGGATTACATGCCGGTAGGTATGCTTAAGCAACAGGTTTATCCGTTTAAGCGTACTAAATGAGTTTGCTTAATTGAATAAACATAAACTAAAAAAAGAGCAACGTGTTAAACGTTGCTCTTTTTTTATGACTCTACTCAATTATATGTTCAGCTCTTCTAATAACTCAGTAAATGTAGGTCTTTGATTTAATGAAGGTTGCATAGCACACTTTGCCATATCGGACATTTCACCAAATAGCTCACTTTGCCTATCATCGCCGGTTACCGTGCCTAATAAGTCTTCAATTAAACAGCCCAAAGCTCTTACTTCTATCCACTCTAGTTGCTTTTGTTGATACTCACTTAGCATCGTTAAATTAGTTGCAGCACCAAAATCACCAAACAGAACGTCATGGTTTTGGTTAACCATAGTGTTATGCGCATAAATGTCGCCGTGACTTACTTTACGAACATGTAAGTGATGCAGTGTATTTACCATTTGCTGTGCAATTTTTAAAATAGCGTGAGTTGAGTAATGGCAATCATCATTAAAGGTATCACGCGTACAGGTTTCAAGGCTTGGAGGCAGGCCTAAATTAGTAAAGCTTTTATCTATTAGCTCCATCACTAAACCTAGCTGATCACTTTGCTCTATGTAGGCAAGTACCTTAATTAAATTAGCGTGATCGCCTGCTTGTAAGCAGCAATTTACTTCATCAAGCGGGTAGCCGTCGCTGGTAATTGCACCTTTAAATAATTTAATCGCTACAGCGCTATCAGCAGCTTGTGCTAAATGAATAACGCCCGATGCACCTTGGCCAATAACATGACTAAGTGTGTAATCGTTAAGCGGTTTGTTCTCTAAGCTGCACTTTGTAAGGCACTGGGCTTTATTAAAATCGTTACCGGCAAACGCAAGCCAAGCAAGTTTAGGCAGTTCAAACAGCCAGTCGTCTACGTGTGTTAAGTTATTAGCAGAGAGCCTAACAAGCTCAAGGTTTTTACACTGCGCCATGCTACTTGGCAGTTGCTTAAGTTGATTGCCCGCAAGCGCGAGCTTTTTAAGCTGGGTGTAATTACCAAAGTCTTCAGGCAATTCGCTTAACGTATTATCGGTGAGTATTAGCCACTCAATATTTTTTGGCAGGCTGTTTAAAGCAAATTCAGAAATTTGGTTACCTTTAAACGCAACCATAATTAGAGCAGGGCATTTAGCTAAAACCGCAGGAATATGCTTAAACTGATTAAACGATAAAAATACTCGCTTAAGACGAGTTAAACAGGCAAATTCATCAGGTAGTGTTGATAAGTTATTATTTGATAAATCGAGTACTTCGAGCGTGTCAGCTAAGCTAAAAATCTCTTCCGGGAATATTGTTAACTCTTCTACTAATTGCAGGTGAGTAGTACCAGCAAGTTTGCCACTTTTAAGCTCTTTAAGGGAGTTCATATTAATACCATGTTCTAAAAATGAAAAAGCCAACATAGCTGTTGGCTTAAAGTCGTTCTAACTTAGTAAATCAGGTTTTAGAATTGCGCGTTATGGTAAACGTTTTGTACGTCGTCGCAATCTTCTAACATTGCTAAAAAGCGTTCCATAACTTCAACGTCTTCGCCCTCAATCGGCGTTTCAATTTGTGGCACAAAGCTAATTAGGTCTTCGTCAAACTCAGTCACACCCATTTCTTCAAGCGCTGTACGTGTGTTGTTGTACTCTGTGTGAGGAGCAAAAACAGTAACTTTACCGTCATCAACTTCTACGTCAGTTACATCAACATCAGCCATCATTAATGCTTCAAGTACTGCTTCGTCGTCATCACCGTCAAATACAAAAATAGCAAGGTGATCAAATAAATGTGAAACAGAGTTTTGAGCACCAATTTTAGCATTTGCTTTGGTAAAACAAACACGTACATCAGCAAAGGTACGCTTGTTGTTGTCTGTTAAACAATCAACAATAATCATACAGTTACCTGGGCCGTAACCTTCGTAACGTGTTGCTGAGTAGTCTTCGCCGCCGCCACCTTTTGCTTTGTCGATTGCGCGGTCAATAACGTGTGCTGGTACTTGGTCTTTTTTAGCGCGTTCAATTAAACGACGTAATGATAAGTTACCATCTGGATCTACACCGCCGTTTTTTGCACAAATATAAATTTCTTTGCCGTACTTAGAATAAACTTTAGTTTTAGCACCCGCAGTCTTAGCCATTGAATCTTTTTTGTTTTGGTAAGCTCTTCCCATCTGCGTTTCGCCTTAATATATGTAAATAATAGAATAAAATTATAATGCGTATTCTAAAGGTAAATGCATTCAAGGGCTAGTAAGTATTAAAGCCGATTAAAACTGTAGCGTTTAAAGTCCATCTAAAGTGCATTATATTGAGGCGTTTTGGCGCTGATTTAAAGGGGGTTTTCAGAGCAAATTTAATCAAATAAAAAGGCAACTTATTTAATGAGTTGCCTAATTGAGTAATAAAATTAAACGAGGCAAATTAATAGCCTCATATATTACTTACCAAATACGTACACGTTCATCTTCAGGAAGGTATAACTCATCGCCTGGTTTTACATCAAACGCTTTGTACCATGCATCGTGGTTACGCGGCGCTTGTGCTCTAAAGCGACCTGGGGCATGTGTGCCACCACGCAGTTGGTTAAGCATGCTTTGCTCAGTACGTTTTTCTTTCCATACTTGTGCCCACGCAAGGAAGAAACGTTGATCCCCAGTAACGCCGTCAATAACAGGCGCTTCTTTACCATTTAAACTTAGCTTGTAAGCGTGATAGGCCATTGATAACCCACCTACATCACCAATGTTTTCGCCAAGGCTATTTCGACCATTAACAAAATTACCTTCAATTGGCTCGTATTTACTGTACTGCGCAGCCAGTTGATCGGCTTTTTTGTCAAATGCAGCGCGGTCAGCATCAGTCCACCAATTACGTTGCACACCGTTTTCGTCTGATTTTGAACCTTGATCGTCAAATCCATGACCCATTTCATGACCAATTACAGCGCCAATACCGCCATAGTTTACAGCCGGATCGGCATTTGGATCGAAAAACGGCGGTTGTAATATCGCAGCCGGAAATACAATTTCATTAAACGAGCTATTGTAGTAAGCGTTTACGCGTTGTGGCGTCATGCCCCAGCGGTTACGGTCTGTTTTTTGTAGCTCTTTTTCAACACTTTCTGCGTGGAAAAACTCACGCATGTTTTTCACATTACCAATCAAATCGTTTTTAGTAATGCTTAAACCTTCATAAGACTGCCAAACATCGGGGTAACCAATTTTTGGTACAAATGCAGCAAGCTTAGCGCGCGCATTTACTTTAGTTTCATCGCCCATCCATTCTAGATTATCAATACGTTCACCAAGGGCTGTACGTAGGTTTTCAACCAGCTCTGACATTTGTTGTTTTGATGACTCAGGGAAGTAACGCGCTACGTATATTTTACCAATAGCAAAACCAAGCGAACTTGTGCCCGACATTTCACTTATTGCACGTTTCCAACGAGGGCGAGGCTCTTGCTGTCCGTTTAGTTCTTTACCAAAAAAAGCAAAGTTAGTATTAAATACGTCTTCTGATAGTAAACCTGCGTTACCGCTAATAGCGTGATACGTTAGGTAGTCTTTCCATACTGCAATATCTTCTTGATTGATTAGCTCAATCATCGCTTTTATAGGTTCAGGCTGAGAGACATTTAACTGAGGTACTTTATAACCTGTTTGCGCAAAATATAAATCCCAGTTAAAGCCAGGGTAAGCAGTGCTTAAATCGGCGCGTTCAATTTGGTTTAGCGTTAAATCACGATTACGGCGCTTTTCGCGAGGCCAGTGACCTTGTGCAATTTTGGTTTCAAGGTCTAAAATAGCTTGAGCACGTTCAGTTGCATTTTCAGTGCCTGCAAACTCAAGCATGTCAGCAATGTGGGCAACATAAGCTGTACGGGTTTTAACAAAGCGCTCAGCGTCTTCAAGGTAGTAAGAGCGATCTGGTAAGCCTAACCCACCCGCACCTAGTGACATTTCATATTTGTTAGGGTCTAGGCGATTAAACCACATACCGCCGCCAAAAGGGGCTTTATTACCGGTTAACCAAGACTTACCAAACATTTCAGCTAAATCGTCAGTCGACGATATATCACTAATTTCACTTAACAATGGCTTGATAGGCGCTACACCTAGTTTATTAAGTGTTTCGGTATCCATATACGCATTGTAAAAATCAGCGACGAGTTTTTCTTCTGCGTTTAAATCTTTACGTGCGGCTATTTCTTCAATAATAGCTTTAACATCGTCTTCACTGCGCTCAGCTAATCCTGAAAATGCACCGTAGCGGGTTTTATCTGCAGGCATTACGTAGTTGTCATACCACGTGCCACTGGCATACATAAAAAAATCATCGCCTGGTTTAACGGCTTCGTTACGTGCTGTTAGGTCAACACCAAAACTACCTAACTCTGCTTTTTCTGTTACTGCTGCAGTGGCTACTTTAGGTTGTTGCTCGTCTGTTTTTGTTGTTTGCGGCTCTGAACAACCGGTAATAAATGTGGCAGCTAGTGCTGCGGCAATTAAACTCTTTTTCATTACTTACTCCTGAGTATCACTGATTGAATTAAAGCAGCAGTGAATCATTTTTATTGTTACGAATATTTAACTTATCGATTGTTATTGATATTAATCATACAAACAAACCTTTTGAGGTGAATCACCACAGTGCTCGATAAAACTAATATAGAGGAAAAGAGAAAGGCTAATAGGCGCTATAAAAGCTTTATTTAGCTCGAATACTTGAAAGTATCCGAGCTAAGAGGGGGCACACACTATTTATTTTTTATGCTGAAGCTCCCACATACGGGCATATTCTCCGGCGAGTGTAAGTAACTCGTCGTGCTTACCTTGCTCAATAATTTTTCCGGCTTTGAGCACAATAATAGTGTCTGCATCGGTAATAGTAGAAAGGCGATGAGCAATAACAACGCTCGTATGGTTACTGGCAACTTCACGCATTGCTGCGAGTATTGCTTGCTCAGAATGAGAATCGAGTGCAGATGTTGCTTCATCAAAAATTAAAATAGGGGACTTTTTCAAAATAGCGCGTGCAATGGCAATACGTTGTTTTTCGCCGCCAGATACTTTTAAACCACGTTCACCAACCAGCGTTTTATCGCCTTTATCAAGTGTTGCTATAAAGTCTTTTAAATGCGCCATAGCAATGGCTTCGTCAATTTCAGCATCGCTTGCTGATGGTCTACCGTAAGCGATATTTTCACGAATTGTGGTGTTAAACAGCACAGTGTCTTGCGGCACAATAGCAATGGCTTTTCGTAAACTATTAAGTGTTACTGAGTTTATTGCTTGATTATCGATACTAATTTCACCGGCGCTTACATCATAAAAACGATAAAGCAGTCGCGCTAATGAGCTTTTACCAGCTCCGCTGGCACCAACAATGGCTACTTTACTGCCTGCTTTAACGCTAAAGCTAAGGTTATTAAGAATAGGGCGATGGGTATCGTAACTAAAATTTACATTATTAAATGTTATTTCACCTTGGCTAATATTGAGCTCTTTAGCATTAAGTGCATCGGTTATTTGTGGTTTTTTGTTAAGTAGCCCAAGCATGTTTTCAAGGTCGGTTAGCGCACGCCTTATTTCGCGGTACACAAAACCTAAAAAGTTAAGCGGTAAAAATAGCTGAATCATATACGCGTTAATCATTACAAGTTCACCAATAGAAAGCGTGCCTGCAACTACTTCGGTTGAGCCCAACCACATTAACGCGGTAATAGCACTGGCAATAATAAGTGCTTGGCCTGAGTTGAGGGCGAGCAACGACATTCTATTTTTCAAACGGGCTTTTTCCCAGTTTGCTAAAAAGGTGTCGTATGTTTTTGCTTCAAACTGCTCATTATTAAAATACTTTACCGTTTCGTAATTAAGTAGGCTGTCTATGGCGCGGGTATTACTTTGATTGTCGGCAGCATTTGCTTCTCTAATAAAGCGGTTTCTCCACTGAGTAACCACCACAGTAAAGGTAATATAAATAGCGACTGCCAGTAATGTAATAAGCGCAAACCAAACAGAAAACAACGTGCCAAAAATAATCGCAACGGTCAGTATTTCAAACAAAGTAGGCACAATGTTAAACATTAAAAAACGCATTAAAAAACTTAACCCGCTAGTACCGCGTTCTATATCGCGGCTAATGCCACCGGTTTGCCTATCTAAATGAAAAGCCAGCTCAAGTGAATGCAAATGCTTAAATACCTTTAAACCAATATCGCGCATGGCGTGCTCGGTTACGCGAGAAAATACAGCATCTCTTATTTCACCTAAAAATACGCTAGCAAAACGAAGCGCACCGTACATCAATAACAATAAAGCAGGAATAACTAACAGTGGGTTAATCGACTTATCTACCGAGTCTATTATTTCTTTAAGCGCCCAAGGCATTAAAAGCGTGGCACCTTTTGCGCCTATAAGCGCCATAAGTGCAATAAAAACACGGCCTTTAAATTTTGTAAGGTAGGGCCACAGTGTTTTTACACTTTGGCGTAAATTCATGGCGTCTGGTCGTTTTTCACTGCTTTGTCTGGGGCGCATTAAAAGTCTCAGTAAAATTAAATTAGATAGTAAATAGCTAAGGACTATTGTATTTCAAATACTAGCCCTTATATACTACGCATCCCTTATTTTAGTTTTAAAACGTGAATGTTTAAATTTAGAGTGTTTTTAACTGCCTTTTTGCTACTTGCTGCACTTTTTAGTGTGCAGAGCAATGCTATGGGCGCCTCACAAAATTTAAATATCAATGTTAGTACGCAGGTTTCGCTTACTGATATTGGCGATTTAACTAAAATACAGCCTATTAGTAAGTCTGTAGATACTACGCAGCATAAAAAAACGCATCAAACCGATTTTGACGCGCACCAACCAAGGTTAACTGCCAATAATTCATCATTGTTTTTGCACACTGTTCAAAGTGAGCCAGAATACGATGTGGTTTTTGAATTTTTTGCTCAAAATTTTATTAGGCATATATTCTTACGACCAAGAGCGATTAATCCTATACAGCCTTGGTATACGTTTGTAACTAATAGTAAAAAGTCGCGCTTGAGTGGCTGGAAAGACGTTAACTTACTCTACAAAGCTGTAACTACCTACCACGCTTAATTTTCCTTATTTAATTTTATTAGGTTTTAACTTTTAAAGTTTTAGCCTGCAGATTAATTGTGCTTTTAAAAAGTACGTCGCTAGCTTTGCTGGCAATAAGGATTCAACATGTTAAGTTTTAAAAAAGATAAAAAGCCGTCTACGGCTAAGTTCAAATTAAGCTATATAGCCATGCTAATAGTATTGGTTTTATTAGCTATCAGCGCATTACCAAATTTATACCCAAATAAATCGTGGTTGCACATCAGTGCTGCTCCGCACAGCGAAACGCAATCTTTACCGAGCACTAAAACGCTAGTTACTTTTTTAAATAAACAAGGGCTAGAGGTTGAGCAGGGTTTAGATAAGCAATCGACTATTAATGTACTTTTAAACGAGCCAACTAAAAGCGCTCAGGCGCAAGCGGCTATAAAAGCGCAATACCCAAACATGCAAGTTAAAATTGTTGAGCATGCAACCAGCCCAACATGGTTACAAGATTTTGGTTTATCACCAATAAAGCTGGGCCTTGATTTAAATGGCGGTGTGCTATTTGTACTAGACGTAGATTTAGATAAAGCCGTTGATGAGCAATTAGTCAGTGCGTATCAACAAGCTAAATCAATCATCATTAAACAAAAAGCACATGGCGTAAAAGCGCAGCAAACTCAGCACGGGTTTGAAATAAACGCATTGCCTAATGCAACCGACAAGTTAACCCCCGTTATTGAAGAGCTACAAAGCCGATTTGCTAATTTAGCCGTTGTAACAAGCAATAACGGCAGCGTTAAAACTGCCAAATTTAGTTATTCAGAGCAAGGCCGCAGCAGCTTTGATAAAGAAGTAATGGGGCAAACACTCACAACCCTTCGTTCACGTATTGAAGAGTTAGGCATTAACGAATCGGTAACACAGCGCCAAGGAAAGCACCGCATTCGTATAGAGCTACCAGGCGTGCAAGATCCAACCGAAGCAAAACGTATTATTGGTGCAACAGCATCGCTTGGTTTTTATCAATTAAAAGAAATTGGCGGGCAAACATTTAATATGCAATCGGGCGGAACGATAAAGCTCGATCCTGTGCCAATTTTTACAGGCGATCATATTAATAATGCAAACATAGGCCGCGACGATTGGGGTAAACCATTGGTACAACTAAGCCTAGACGGCCAAGGCGGGGATGCAATGTCGGCGTTTTCAAAAGCCAATATTGGTAAGCCAATGGCGACGGTTTACTCTGAATATTCTCAAAACGCTAAAGGCGAAGTCGTTAAAAAAAGCGAAGTTATTAATGTTGCCAATATTGCTCAGCATTTAAGTTCGCGTTTTAGTATTACCAATATGAAAAGCCAACAAGCCGCAGCCGATCTGGCATTATTACTACGTGCAGGCTCGCTTACAGCGCCCGTTACAATTGTGCACGAACAAACAATAGGGCCAAGCCTCGGCAGCGAAAATATTAGTAATGGCTTAGCCGCGCTTATGTTAGGCATGGGTATTACCCTTGCATTTATGGCGCTTTGGTATCGCCGTTTAGGCCTTATTGCAAACGTAGCACTTATATTAAATTTAACGTCGCTTGTGGGCTTAATGTCATTATTACCAGGGGTTGTGTTAACGCTTCCGGGTATTGCAGGCTTGGTGCTAACCATAGGTATGGCGGTAGACACTAACGTAATAATATTTGAACGCATTAAAGAAGAACGTCGCCAAGGCCGTGCACCATATCAAGCTATTCAAGAGGGTTATAAACAAGCCGCAAATACAATATTTGATGCCAATATAACCACCATGATCACCGCACTTATCTTATACGGCATAGGCTATGGGCCCGTTAAAGGTTTTGCCATTACACTCGCACTGGGGCTTTTAACGTCTGTATTTACAGGTGTGTACGTATCAAAAATATTAAGCCAAACGTTGTATTTAAAAATGGGTAAAAAAGTAGGAGAAAAAGCACATGCTTAATTATTTTTTGAAAGGTGAAAAGGGCACACGTTTACGCTTTATGGGTATGCTTTTAAGTGCCATTTTAGTGCTGCTATCCGTATTTACGCTTACGCAAAAAGGTCTAAATTTTGGCCTAGATTTTACTGGCGGTTATTTAACTGAGTTTACAACTAGCCAAAGTGTTGAGCTAAAAGAGCTTCAATCGTTTATTGCTAAAAATCACAACGGTGAGTTTGAGCTAACCGCGCAAGGTAATAGTCATTTTCAATTAAGAGAAGCGCCAAGTGCATCAACTACATCAACAACAGCTAATAGCCCTGATTGGCAAAGCGCCGTTACACAAAACGATTATATAAACGCACAGGTATTATCGTCAGCTTATATTGGCTCACAAGTGGGCGATGAGTTATTTGATCAAGGCTGTTTAGCAATGTTTGCTGCAATGATTGCGGTAATGATTTACCTTGCAGTGCGTTTTGAATGGCGCTTAGCACTCGGCTCTGTGGTAGCGCTAGTCCACGATTTAATACTTGTACTTGGGTTATTTTCACTATTACAAATTGAGTTTAACCTAACCGTGCTGGCAAGTTTACTGGCGATTATTGGTTACTCACTTAACGACTCAATAATAGTAGGGGATAGAGTGCGCGAGCTTTTACGTGTTCAATCAAACAATATACTTAGCCCAGCAACTATTATTAATAATGCGATTAAAAGTACACTAACACGTACCTTAATAACGTCGGGTACCACACTTGCAACGGTTGCGAGCGTTTGGTTGCTTGCAGGTGCACCACTGCAAGGCTTTGCTATTGCATTATTTACCGGCATTGTAGTGGGTACGTTCTCGTCTATTTGTATAGCGGCAACCTTGCCGGAGCTATTGGGCTTAAGCGCTAAAAACTACGAAGTTAAAGTAGATGCCCACACGCAAACATTATTAGATATGCCATAAGGTTTTTAATAAAACACAAGCAAAGAGCTGCACCAACCAACGGCCCTTTGTTTGTTTAATGCAAATTTAAGTTCCGCAAGTATTCCCACCAAACTTGCGGGGTTTAAAACAATGGTTTTAAGCCCCGCAAAAATGTTAAACTAGCTGCCTTATTTTTACAGCCTGTATTGTACTAATCCCCATGAATAAAACCCACGTTATCGAACATCTTCGCTTTGCGCTAGAAGCGCAGCTTACAACAGCAAAAGTAGCGGCAAAAACTGCGCACGACACCGCCACACATGAAGAAAACATAGCCGAAAATAAATACGATACCCTAGGGCTCGAAGCCGCTTATTTAGCACAAGGCCAAGCCCAGCGCGTAAACGATTGCTATAAAAGTATAGAATTGTTCGAACCTGCCTTTAACGAAAAACCAACCGACAAAATAGCTATCGGTTCGCTGGTGTGTTTAGAAGATGATAACGCAGCCCAAAAATGGTTTTATTTAGGCCCCGCAGCTGGTGGTTTAACAGTAAACGTTAAACAGCACGCAATTGCTGTTGTAACACCCGGCGCACCAATGGGTAAGCAGTTACTAAATAAACAGATTGATGATGAAATTACGTTAACAATTGCAGGTAAAGCCCACGAATATGTGGTGGTAGAGATTTTATAAAGCTTTGGTTTTTTAAGAGAAGCTTTTGCTGGCAGAGCTATGCCAACGTAATAATCGCTTATTTATATTCATAAATTAATTGTCGGATGGCATGTCTTCACCATTTATCCAACCTATAGCTATGTTTTTATAGCGTAACGTGGTGTGTATTTCAATTTCTACAAAGGCATATAATGAGAAGTACCTAATAGTTTAAAAGTGAGCAGGGTTGACGTTAGGTGCTCCCTTTTTAATTGATTTTAGTGGTTATACAGCCTCGTTAGTTGTATTTCCCAAGTTGGCTACTCGGTGCTACTATAGTGATACATTTGTTTGGGGATTATTATGAGAGTAGAACTAGTAACAACATTGAAGCGTCAAGCAACGAAGATATTATCTGAACTTCATTCCTCTAAAGAACCTGTGTTGATAACTGAACATGGACAACCATCTGCATACTTAGTAGATGTTGATGATTATGAATTTATGCAAAAGCGTATGCAAATTCTTGAGTCTCTTGCAAAAGGAGAGCAGGCAATAAGTCGTGGTGAAACCATGTCGAATGTTGAAGCTAAAGATAAAATGAATAAATGGCTGAAATAATTTGGACTAATCCAGCTTTGGATGATCTTAACGATATCGCTGAATATATCGCATTAAGCAATTTGCAGTCAGCGAAAAAATTGGTTTCCAAAATATTTGAAAAAGTTGAACGTCTCAAACCCTTTCCTGAATCAGGTAAAAAACCAATTGAGTTAGCTAACCTAAATTATCTTGAACTGGTCGTGAATCCTTGTCGTATATTTTACAAAAAAGATAACAATAAAGTATATATTTTGCACGTAATGAGACAAGAGCGAGACTTACGAAAATTTTTGTTGCTAACGCAATATACAGCTAACAAGTAGGTAATCCCTGAGTGAAATTAGTATGACCCCCATACTAATTATTATAAAAAGCAATTATTAAAAAGCCATCCAAACATCTATAAAAATTCCAACTTAA
>NZ_PJBR01000084.1:0-18978 GCF_002863625.1 Pseudoalteromonas sp. MelDa3
TAATTTAAACCACTTAATTGTGGTTTTTTTGTGCCTAAAATTTATAAAAACTAAACAAATTGTGCCTAGTAATAACTTAGGGCATTATTAACACAACTTTAGCCACTTTTAGGTTTAGCTATGATCCGGTTCATATTGCTATCAGTTTGCGCGGCAGCACCATTTTTTACCTTGGCACAAAGTACAACAGTGTATAAGTGTGTAATTAAGGGCGTTCCTACCTTTAGCCAAACGCCTTGCGCTAAAGATGCACAAGTTATTACTCTTAAAGATATAAACGTAATTGAAGCATACAAAAGCTCTACGCCCGGTAAAGGTATTACCGACACCTCTGTGGATGACTACTTAGAAGTTCAACAAATAGAACGTGAAATAAAGCGCCTTGAGCTATCTATTGCACAAAGCCAAAAAGAATACGCAGCTAAAAAACAGCAGATAGATTACATGACTCAAGATAAAGCCAATCGTTTAGGCGCTTCGTCTATTGCTGATGCTATCGCAACTAAAACAAATTCGTTAAAGCAAGCTTACGACGCATCAATTAATCAAACGCAGCAAAAAATAGAGTCATTAAAACAAAGAAAGCAGCAGCTTAGCCAAAACCCTTAAGCGCTCGTTTTACTATCGAGATAAACTGCGCAACGTCTTCTTGAGTATTATAAATATGTGGCGATACTCGTATCCCAAATTTACGGGCATCTACACTGACTTTCGCTTTATTAAGCTCTGTAAGTACATGGTCTTGCTGCTTGTTAAAAAACAAAATAACAGTCCCGTTGCATTTATCACTACTCATAGGTGATGCAACATATTTGCCTAGTTGCTCATGAATAAGCGTAAGCATGGCTAAGTTATGATCCCTTACCTTGTGAGCAGTTAGCTCTGCAAAGTAAGCAATGCTATTTGCGGCAATAATATAAGGTGCTACAGAGGGAGTGCCCCCCCAAAATTTGAGTGCACTGGCGTTATATTCAAAGTGGTTAATATCGAACTCAAATGGATTTTGATGCGAAAACCAACCCACATCTTTAGGCTCGCAATACTCTATTTGATTTTTGTTAACCCATAAATAAGCTGCACCTGGGCCACCACATAGCCATTTAACGCTCGAGCCAATCATAAAGTCCGCATCGAGTATGCTTAAATCAAGCGATATAACACCCGCTGACTGAGCAACATCAACTATTGATAAACTATTGGTTAATTTACTTATAGCTACAATATCGTATACAGGCGCCTGTACACCTGTATTTGAATACACATGACTTATAAAAACTAAATCGATGTCGGCGGTTATATAACGCTGCCAAACACTAATATCAGTTAGGTTTTCGTGCTCTGGTATAAACATAATTTGTGCGCACTCTGGTAATGCTTTTTGCATTGCAAAACCCATGCTCGGAAAATCACTTTGCGCCATAAGCACTTTACAATTTTTTTGCTGTAGCCGTGGATGCGACATAAGCAACTTTGTTAAGCCGCTTGATAAATTAACTTGAGGACAAAACTGCGAACTAGGCGCATTAAATAACTTACCAAGCGCGGTAGTAAATTGCTCAACTGCGGGCAGCCATTGTTGCCAAGGTTCTTTATTTGAGCTCTCCCACGGTAAAAAGTAGTGCTGAGCTAAATATTGCTGCGTATTTTTAAGAGGACGCCCTACCGAGTGGTTTAGTAAATAACAGCCATCGGCCATACAAAAATCATTTTTAAGCATGCTATTTAATCCATTCTTTAAGTGTATTTAGGTCATCAAAACGTGTTTTTATATCGTCGCGTTTTGCGCTAGCCCGCCTATCTCTTAATTTTTCGAGCGAATCAAGTAACACATGAAGCGGCGGACCACTTGCTGTTACCTTGCTCATATGCTGCTGTTGCATATTTTTTGAGGGCTGAGCAATAAACTTTTCAATCAGTTGATTATGATGACCGACTGCGGTGTCACCATGTAATTTACACACTTGGATAAATAACGTTGCGTGGCTTTTAAACCAATCTGTATTTTTATATTGCTCTGCTTGTAAAAAGTCATCCATAAAGCTTTGCATACGCATGGCTTCTCGTAGGATTTGTTGCTCCTCTGGCATCATATATAAAAACTTATCCACCAGCATTTGCGAGTAACTAGGCTCATTTGCGCTACAAAGCCCTAGTAACATATCAATCACGTTAATACCTGCAAAGTCACCAGCATTTGCACCTCTGTAAACCTCTTTACCTACACGGTACGGTTTATAATAAGGGCGAACGCAGTTAAAAAAGCGATCTGCATCGAGCTCAGAATAAAGTGCATTATTTGACTCAATTACATCTATAAGCGCTTGTTTTGCTACTTTTAATAACTCACCACACAGGGGGTGTGAGATACCTAACGGCAATATTTTTAATAAAGCATCACTTGCACGTTTATAGGCCAAAATACCTTGGGTGTTGTAATCAAGAAATAGCTTTTCATCAGGTAAATTGGTAAATCGTTTATAAATACCGTTAAGTGCTTTGTTATGAGTAGTTAAGTGGGCGGTAGCAAAACGAGGGGTTACGCCAATGGATGCGCCTATATGCATAGCAAGCGCTGAGGCTTCAATTAGTGGCGAAGTAGTTTCTCTGCTTGGCTCAGTAATTTCATGGCGCCTACACGCCGCCATAAACAATCCTACGTTACCGAGTAAGTCAAAAGCGCTATCAAAGCCTTGATCTGTGTTTCCCTCGGCTAATAAATTGCTAATTAATGCGTTGCCTTCTTTTTCTAATTGTTGCTTTAAGGCCTCACCTATTCCTTCTACATTTGCTTTATCGGTTTGCTGCCAATAAAGCTGCTCTAATTCACTATTTAAAGTGACAAACTCTGTTCGTATCCAGTGATCAAAAATAGCGGTATGTGTGTTCATTGTTGTGCTCTATTATTTTTATAGTTAAATGCTAACAGAGTTCAATGAGGGTAAAACGCCAAAAAAATTAGTAAAAATTGCAATACTTAGCAATAATCACTACAAATATAAAAATAATTAATAAAAGCCGACAACTATGTTAGATAAAAAAGACCAGCAATTACTCATTGCACTGCAAAGCCAAGCTCGTATGTCTGTTTCAGATTTGGCCAGCAGTATTAACCTATCGGATACACCTTGTTTAAGGCGTATAAAAAAGTTAGAGCAAGAAAATATTATTACCGGCTACCACGCCGCCATAAATCCTAAAGCACTTAACCTTAATGTGTTGGTATATGCATTCGTACGATTAAGCCAAAACTCGGTAAGTGCTGCAGAGCAATTTGAGCAACATGTAGAAAAATTACCACATGTATTAGAGTGTTGTGTAATATCAGGAAGCTATGATTATTTATTAAAAATCATTGCACATGATCTTGAGAGCTACGAAACATTTGTAAAACATCAACTAGGTAGTTTAAGTTGTATTGCAAATATAGAATCAACAGTCGTGTTAAAGCAGTCATTTAGCAAAAAACAGTTACCATTATAAAAATAACCAAAATAACTTACTGTTAGCTATACTGATATTTCAAAACGATAATAATAATTGCTTGGACCTTATGTGAAAAATTTTAACTCTAAAAATCATTCCATTATTTTTTACATCATGTTTGCTTTAGCATATTTTTTAGTCGGCATAGCACTCACTAAACTTGCTTTTAACTCGCAAATAATTCCAATTTGGTTACCTGCCGGCATAGCTCTAGTCGGTTGTTATATTTGGTGGTGGCGCTTTATCCCGCCTTTATTTGTAGCTGCAATTGCCTTTAACCTTAATATTTTTGACAGTTCAGCTCATGAGCTAGTCCTAGTCGGCAACTCATTCAACGAGGCAATGTATATCGCCTTTGGTGTTGTTATACAGGCAATGGTCGGCGCAGCTCTTTTAAAGTATTGGCTTGGCCACCCGCTGCGCTTTAAAAAGCGCAAGAATATAATTTACTTTATTTTAGTCATAGCCATATTGGTCAGCTTAATTTCAGCTAACTTTGGCGTATTCGCACTGAGTCAATTTAACTCGATTTACAGTATTGATAATCATTGGAATAATGTTATTTACTGGTGGCTTGGCGATACATTAGGGGTATTAATTGCAACTCCATTTTTACTTTCTTTATTACCACAAAAGTCTAATCAACATACTATATCGGCATTTCCGACAATTGCAGTATGCTCAGTTTTATTTTTATCAGTCGCGGTAACAACACAATTATACGATCAGGAAAATCGTATAAGCACTATTAAAATTGCCGAACGTGAAGTCCACGTTATAGAAAACAGCCTTTATAGATATACAAATCGCAGTATTATTGCAGTGCAGAGCTTAGCAAGTCAGGTTCAATCATCTCCCATGCTGAGCCAGCAAGATTTTTATTCTTATGCTAGTCAGTTACTAACTCAATACGAGTTTATTAACGCTTTATCGTGGAATGCAAAAATACCTCAAGATCAACGCGAAGTCTTTGCTCAAGAAATATCAAACATTTACCATTTAGATATTGATATAGTTGGCGAACCTCTTGAAATTAACGATCCCCTTGTTATAGTAAAATACATAGCTCCTTTTAATGGTAATCAAAAAGCTATTGGCTTTAATGTATTTTCAAACCCTGATCGAAAAAACTCTCTGCTTAACCCCGCTATAAAGTACATGCCAGTCGGAACTAAAATAATTCAGTTGGTGCAAACCAAACAACCTAAACCAGCCTATTTATTATTTGCCCCTGTGTACTCTCAATATAACGATGAAAAAACAATTAAAGGCTATGCCACTGGTATATTTTTAGTGCGTAGTATTATTGAGCAGGCCATTTCTAAAGAACAGTCTGATATGTTTTCGATTGGTATATACGAAGATACAAACACACCGCCGTTTTATAGTAATTACTCTCAAGATGTTCAGCAAGCCAAAGGCAGCCGTTTAATGTCGTTTGACGTGGACTTTGCAGGGCAAAAATGGATTGTAAAACTAGCCCTTAAAGAAAGCTTTTTAACACAACATAATAGTCAACTAACTCTATTATTGCTCATACTTCAAGTTGCCGTATGTTCTTTAATTTTAATGGTTTTACTGCTGTTTAATCAGCAACAGATTGCACTTACACGTCAAGTTGCAGAGCGTACACACTCACTCGCACAAGCAAAGCAGCAGTCTGATTTAGCTAATCAGGCTAAAAGCCAATTTTTAGCGAATATGAGCCACGAAATACGTACACCATTAAACGCCGTTATTGGTTTTTCTTCACTTGCTCGAGAAACAGACAGTGCAAGTACACTCATTGGCTATTTAGATAAAATAAACTCATCATCTAAAAGTTTATTAAACTTAATTAATGACATTCTTGATATATCAAAAATAGAATCCCAAAAGTTAGTTATTGAATCTATTGCATTCGACCTAGGTGCCTTAATAACACGCATAGACAATATGTTTGAACAAAGCGCAGTTAACAAAGGTATTAACTGGCAAGTTAACTCAAAGCTACCTTTAAATACCTGGTTTATTGGTGATCCTATGCGAATTGAGCAGGTATTACTTAATTTATGTAGTAACGCGATTAAATTTACAAGCCAAGGCAGCGTTGCTTTAAACATAGAAACAGAGTTTACTGCCGCCAATAAAGTACAGCTTGTTATAAACGTTAGTGATACCGGAATAGGTATAAAACCAAGCCAGCATAAAAAATTATTTAATGCATTTACCCAAGCTGATAGTTCTACCTCAAGGCAGTTTGGCGGTACAGGACTTGGCTTAACCATAGCTAAAGAGCTAAGCCAGCTAATGGGGGGAGAAATAACACTTAAAAGTGAAATAGATAAAGGCTCTACTTTTACATTTTCAATACGATTAGAAACAACAGAGCCTAAAAAAGAACATGTTATTACATTTGATAATACTAATATTACTTCGCTAGACATTTTGGTCGCAGAGGATAACCCAGTAAATCAAATGGTTATTAAAGCGATGCTTGGCTCGTTAGGGATTGTGCCGTATATAGTAGAAAACGGTGAGTTGGCGGTCGATATAGTGAAAAAACAACATTTTGATTTAGTCCTTATGGATTGCCAAATGCCTATAATGGATGGCTATAGAGCAACGGCACTGATCCGCCAGTTTAAAACCGAACAAGAACTCCCGATTATTGCTTTAACTGCCGACGTAATGCCAGAGGATAAAGCACATGCACAAGCAGTTGGATTTAATCAACATCTTGCAAAACCGCTTGAACTCATTAAGCTAACCGAGTGTCTTGTCCAATATGCAGAAGTTAATGAACAATAGTGGTTTAATTTTAAGAATAGTTTTAAGAGTATTTTTGGGTTTTGTTTTAAGTGTTTTTTCTCACACAGCTGTCGCTCAAAACTGTATATCGCAGGCGAGCGACTTTAAATTTATAACAAAAAGTAAGCAACAAGGCTTATTACGCTTTGAAAATGAGCACAACCACCAGCGCTTTAATTACCACGCCCTTTTGCCATTTAACGATTACTTAGATTTTGCATATAAACATATAAATAAAGCCAATCCACGTGCAAATATGCCATGCCCTGTTATTACACAAACGTATCAGCAATTAGTAACACAAGGTACGCGAAAACCTGACCCTACTATTGCAGATATTATTGCCCCTTTTGAGCTTACGCATCCAAACAGCAATAAAGTTGCGCTATTAATCCACGGACTAACTGACTCCCCCTTTACGTATCACGATTTAGCACAAGTGTATTATCAGCAAGGCTATACTGTGCGTACTATTTTATTACCAGGACATGGTAGCGCCGCAAGTGCCTTACTTAATGTAGACGTTAGCCAATGGCAACAAGCAATAAAATACGGTATTGAACGCTCCGTACAAGACTTTGATGAGGTGATACTCGCAGGTTACTCTACCGGTGCAGCGTTACTTATTGATTACGCAACCAAACACACTGTATCCCCTAAAATTAAAGCGCTTATGCTTTATTCGCCAGGCTCTGAGCCACATAATAAGTACGGCTGGATAGCAAAGTGGATTGATGCCATACCCTTTGTTAATTGGATTGATAAAGACGCCGATGTAGACTTTGCTAAGTATGAGTCATTTCCTTTAAATGCAGCTGCCGCTTCGTACGATGCAATGTCACTTGCAAGCGTAAGTAGCTTAAACAAACGCCCTGCACTTAAATTACCTATTTTTAGTGTACTTAGCGATATTGATACCACGATAGATACGCGTGCCACGCTAAAATTATTAAGTGCATTACACCAAGGTAATTCAATCAAATATAAGCCGCTCGATACTTTAGTACTTTATGGAAGCACCAATATTTTACCGCCAGACTTTGCTAGTGACTACACAGTAAATAATCCGCAATGCACAACACGTCAATGTAAAAAGGTTCATGGTATGTCGCATATTGCTGTTGTTAACTCACCGCAAAATCCACATTATGGAATTAACGCAACTTATCGCAATTGTGGCAGCTTTATTAACGACGAGTCCATATATAAAACATGTAAAACAACTAAAAACCCACAACTAGGAGAGCGTACAAGCGCCAACTTAAAACACTATCCGGCTTTACAGCGCTTAACTTATAATCCTCATTTTACCGAGCTTAAAATGCAAATTAGTACGTTTATTAAAAACGTAGAACAGCTTAGAACAACTACAAGGTAAGTAGTCATGGGAACGTTTTCGCACCAATGGTTTAGCAGTATTAATGAGATTGATCAGGCGCAGTGGCAACGTTTATTTGGTGATGAACCATTTACTCAACATGCTTTTTTATATGCCCTTGAACAAAGCCAATGCGTAACACAAAAAAGTGGTTGGCAGCCCCATCACCTCGCTATTTTTGAAAGTGATACGCTCGTTGCACTTGCACCTGGGTATTTAAAAAGTCATTCATACGGCGAGTATGTATTTGACTGGGCCTGGGCTGAGGCATACGAAAAACACGGTTTAGAATATTATCCCAAGTGGCTATCTGGCATTCCTTTTAGCCCTATTGAAGGCAAGCGCATTGCTATCGAGCACGCTAATCCAAATGCGGTATATCAATACATTACAGAGCAACTTAGCTTACACAGTGCTCAGCAAGGATGGTCGGGATGGCATGTTAATTTTTGCGACCAAGCCCAAGCCACCTCATTAACTGAGCAACACGCCATGTTAAGAGTGGGTGTGCAATTTCAGTGGTTTAATAAAGGTTATGAATCCTTTGACGACTTTTTGCAGATGCTTAGCTCACGAAAACGTAAGTCACTTAAAAAAGAGCGAGCTAAAATAGCGCAACAGAACATTGATATTGAATGGCTGCAAGGAACGCAAATTACGCCCGAGATAATGCAATTCTTTTGTGAGTTTTATCAGCGTACCTACTTAAAGCGCTCTGGTCATTTGGGCTATTTAAATATGGAGTTTTTTACGCTTTTACATGCCTTAATGGCTAATACTCTCGTTATTATGCTGGCCAAAAGAGACGATAACGTGATTGCTGCAACACTTAGTTTAGTAGGTAAAAATACGCTTTATGGGCGCTACTGGGGAGCAAGTGAGGAAGTAGATTCGCTGCACTTTGAATTGTGTTATTACCAAGGTATTGAGTTTGCAATAAAGCATAAACTCAACTGTTTTCATTCAGGTGCACAAGGTGAGCACAAAATAGCACGCGGATTTGAACCCGTACTTACCTACTCTGCTCACCATATTGTTGATGGCGACTTTAGTAATGCAATAAGCGACTACTTAAAGCGTGAACGCGGCCATATTGATATATATAAAGAGCAATGTAGCTCATTACTGCCGTTTAAAAACGAGTAACTGATTATTTGCAGGCATGGCTGTATCGCTAATAAGCGTAAGCCCTGCTTGCTTAGCTAGTTGTTCAACTGCTTCAAAATCTCTTATTCCACTTAACGGATCGCGCTCTGTTAAAAAGGCACTAAAGTCATCATTACTTGGGCTGGTAAATTCACCTTGGTATTTGAATGGCCCATAAATACACAACATACCGTCGCTATTTAAGTGGCGTTTAACACCATCAAAAAAACGCTCAACTAATTGCCAACTTACAATATGAAATGTGTTTGCAGTATAAATAGCGTCAACTTTATCTATTGGCCACTCATTATTTAAATCAAGCTCAAGTGGTGCATGTAAATTAGTTGAATTAGCTTCGCGGTGCCATAAATTAATCCCTTCGTGGTTTATAGCACGATCACTTGTATGCCATTGTAAATGTGGTAATTGCTCTGCAAAAAAAACACTATGCTGGCCGGTTCCTGAGCCAACTTCGAGTACTGTTTTAGTATTTTTTAATACGTCCTTTAATTGCTCTAAAATAGGGGTTTTATTGTTTTCACAGGCTTGTGAAAATGGCTTTGTCATTACTGTGCACCAAAATTGTAGATTAATGCACAACAGTAAAGCAAATTTAGCTTATTTTGTCGTGATGAAAAAAAGATAATTTTTAAACACTATAACTATCATATGGTTGAGTTAATTTATTATGATTGGTACGTAATATGCTTTTATATAACTAACCCACTAAAGGGTTTAACTTATATTAAATTTCAAAGGATAAAATTATGCATATACCCCCTTATACCGCTGTAGACGCAGCTATTGCTATAACCGAAAAAACCACCGACGATCATAGTTACGCCGTTGATATGAGAGCTACAGTAATCGATTTACTTTCGCACCCTAAACATAATCAACAGGCGATGACCAAACATGAAACAGATCAGATATTTATTCTTGGCTACAATTAAAACTCAAATTAGTATCGCAAATAATTTTTATAATAACTGTTTACACTGAAACCGATTAAATGTAATGATAACTATTATCGTTAACTTAAGTCGGTTTTTTTATGTCTTCAAATTATGCCCAGCATCGTTACCATCAAGAACTCTCTTGCCATTGCTTAAGACCTGGCCTGCATGCACCCATGCTCGTCGCCGATTACATAGAAACCGCCCTTAACGTCGCCAAAAAATTTGAGCAACAACGTAATCCCTTGCTTCAAGAGTTTTATCTTAGACGCACACACCATGAAATTATGAACAAAATGTGCGACCCTCTTATACATAATGCTATTCGTAAACAATGTTTAGAGCAGTTATACAAACCTTTATTAGCACTAAAACGGTTTTATAAAGTGCATAACAATACTGCACAATTTTTAATACTTGAGCGTGAAGCTCGTATTCTTAGTCACGAATTCAACCCTTTTTAAGGAGCACACTTATGAGCAACTTTAGAACAGAATCAGACAGCATGGGCGAGCTACAAGTACCTACTGATGCGCTCTATCAGGCGCAAACACAACGAGCAGTTAATAACTTTGCCATTAGTGGCTTATCTATGCCAAAGCAATTTATCACTGCACTGGCTTATATAAAACAAGCTGCTGCGCAAAGTAACTGCGAGCTTGGTCATTTAAGTAAAACTAAAGCCGATGCTATTGAGCAAGCTTGTCAAAGTATTATTGATGGCGAGCATGTTGAGCATTTCCCCGTTGATATTTTTCAAACTGGTTCAGGCACAAGCTCAAATATGAATGCCAACGAAGTTATTGCAACGCTTGCTAGCCGGATAGGCAACGAAAGCATTCACCCTAATGATGATGTAAACATGGGGCAAAGTTCTAACGATGTAGTCCCTACTGCTATCGCACTCAGTAGCGCAATAAATGTAGTGTATGAATTACTTCCTTCGCTTGAAAACTTATCGCAAAGCCTGGAAAAGAAAAAAGCTGAAGTAGGCCATATAGTTAAAACGGGCCGTACGCATTTAATGGATGCAATGCCTGTAACGTTTGATCAAACACTAAGTGCATGGCAGTCACAAGTTAATCATGCCGCAGCAGGAATTAGACATAGCTTAGAGCGTGTATGCGAACTTGCACAAGGCGGTACAGCCGTTGGAACAGGAATAAATGCAGACCCTAAGTTTGCAGCCAAATTTGCAGAAAATCTGAGTGCCAATGTAGGCATTAGATTTACGCCCAGTAGTAACTTTTTTTATAATATAGGTTCACAAGACGCCATCGTCGCGCTTTCGGGGCAATTAAAAGTACTCGCTGTCGCACAAATGAAAATAGCCAACGACCTACGCTGGATGAACTCAGGACCACTTGCAGGTTTAGGTGAAATAGAGCTTGAAGCGCTTCAACCAGGCTCATCTATTATGCCAGGTAAGGTAAACCCAGTAATACCAGAAGCCGCAGCCATGGTAAGCGCACAAGTTATTGGCAACGACGCCACTATTACCGTAGCAGGTCAAGCGGGTAATTTTGAGCTAAACGTTATGCTCCCAGTCATTGCGTATAATATTTTGCAAAGTATTGAGTTACTTGCAAATAGCGCACAAGCGCTGGGCGATAAAGCGATTGCCAGTTTTAAGGTGAATCAGCCAAATATAGATAAAGCACTCGCTAAAAATCCAATTTTGGTAACTGCGCTTAATCCGGTGATCGGTTATGAAAAAGCAGCAAAAATAGCAAAGCAGGCTTATAAAGAAGCCCGCCCTATTATTGATGTAGCCGAACAAGAAACTGATTTACCACGCAGTGAACTCGAAAAACTACTTAACCCCACCAAACTAACGCAGGGTGGACTTTAACAAAACGGTATTTTTCACGGCTTTAATTACTTGATAATATAGTTTTTATTGCCGTAAAAAATGCACCGTGTATGATAGTGATGAATATTTCATCACTATCAAGGTTTGTTATGCGTACCCCATTGTTAGCCATACTTTTACCACTGTGTTTAACTGCATGCTTAGATAAAGCACCCACTGAAACGCAGCAAGTAACAATCACCTCAGAAGCTGAAGCACCAAAGCAAGAGCCACAAAAGCTAAAAGAAAACACTCAATTACAAGAAAATACTAAAAAGAACGTAGTTGCTGAAAAAATACCAAAAGCTGATTTAAAAAACGTTTCAATAGACGATATAAAAACAGCTAAAACCGAATTAAATACGCTAATTACAGATAAGCAATGTGATACCAGCACCCAATGTAGAGTAAATGCAGTAGGCAGTCGCGCATGTGGTGGGCCAAGCAGCTTTGTTGTGTACTCAACAAACGCAGCATCTGAGGAACAAGTAGCAGCCCTTAGCGACAAAATTACTAAGCTTGAAAGTAGTTATAATTCACAAAAAGGGATGATGAGCATTTGTCAGCATTTAACAACGCCAAGCACGCAGTGTGTTGAAAATAAATGTGTTAAACTTGAAGGCTCAGCGGTAAGTGCATTTTAAGGATAACGTTATGAGTTGTTTACCATCGGCAATTAAACTATCAATTTTAAGCATTGCTAGCAGCATTTTATTACTAAGTGGTTGTGCTAGTACTGTGACGTCAAATGAGCAAAGTAAAAACTTATCTGACTTAAACTATGATCTGAATAACATGGTGAGTAATAACAGCTGCACTGCAAGCTTTCAGTGCAAAGTACTTGAAGTGGGCGCCCGCGCATGCGGCGGACCGAGTAAATATGCTGTTTATTCAACGCTAAACACATCTCAAGAAGAAGCAGAACAGCTTGCTCAACAAATAACAAAACAAGAAAACATACAAAATAAAGCACAAGGCTTAACTGATTGTTCTCCTGTACTTGAAGTGCAATCGCTGTGTATTAACCACCAATGCCAGTCGTTTGATATAAAATAAAAACGGCCGCGTATAAGCTAATTTCAGCGTTAACTTAAATACGGAATTAACGCTGAAATTACTACCACCAGTACCACGCAAATACCCGCTTTAATAATGTATTTCATGGGCATTGTTTTAAGCACCCAATATGCATAAATAAAACGTACAAAATAACTCGCCGCAGTACCAAACAACGCAAAAATAATTAAGTAAGCAATTAAAATAATATTCATAAAAACCTAATTAAATTATTTCACTTTTTTATTTTTAGTGTGAGCTATTAATAAATCAGCTACTTGTTGCTTTACGGCTCGCTTATCATCGCTTTGTACATCAAAGCGACTGGCTAGTTGCGCTATTTCATCATCATTTAAGTTAAACGATAAACGTTGACGCGTTTTTTTAGACTTTACGTCTAAGCCAAGTATTTTTCGGATCATATCTGACGGCGTTAGCTCTTGATCAATTGCCTGCTTTTTTATCAGCTTTTGAACTTCGCTGCTTAGATCGAATGCCATTTGTGTGGCACGTACAGCTTGTTCCTGACGTAACCACTTATCTTTAGCATCACTCACTTAGCATCTCCGGGAAACAAGTCTACAATGTCTGACATTGGACGCATGAGCGTTAGCGATACTTCGGTTTCGCCGCCATCCCAAATTTCGATATTTAAACCAAAGCCTTCATTATCTGACGCTAAGCAAATCATTTCACATGGCTCACCACCTTCTTGCTCATAGCGAGGCAAAGTTTGGTTGCGGTAATCTTTATTATGGAAATAACACACATAAGGCGACTCGCTTTGTTGGTAGCTTTTAGCTAAAAACTGCATAAAGCGCTCTGGTGTATTTTGCACTGTAATGTGGGTTAACGACTCTTCATCAAAAATACGCGCAAACTCATCAAGGCTAAATATTTCTTCAACTTCGTTTCGCTGAATTTTAATAGAAAAGTTAGCCCACTCTTCGCCATCATCTTGCTCAATTTGTAAAAATACAACTTGGCCGCTATTTGTCTCAAGTACAAATTCAGTATCGCTACTGTGCTGATATTGGTAAGTCTGAATGTCAGTAACACGTAACGTTTCACCCTTTAACCATGCAGGATATGCAAATGAGTCAATAACGCTAAACATGTCGCCTTTTTTAAGATCGCTCGGGTGATTAAGTTGACGTTCTGGCTCTTTTTTAGATTTGAAAAAATTAAACATAGGAAGGCTGCCTTTTAAGCAAAAAAGGTAACTGAGAAAAACTCGGTTACCTTTTTAAAGTATAAACGTAATGGTTAGCTATTTTGCTTCGCTTTGATGCGAGCTAAAATATCAGCGCTTTTTGGACTTGTGTCGCCAATGCCTGCTTCAGCCATTTTTGCTTTTAAGTCATCGCCATTTACGTCTGACTCAAGTTGCTTTGCAGCACCAAGCTGGTCACTTCGATCTTGTTGGCGCTGTTTAATGCGTTCAAGCGATTGACGAGCCGATGTCATAGACGAGCTGTTTGTATTAAGCGTGCTATTAACAGCCATTGTTGCTTGCTGTACGCTTTCAGTGGTTTTAACCATTGTAAGCTGACGCTGATTCTCTTTAATCGATTTTTCAGCATCTTTAACTTGCTGCTTAAGCGCAACAATGTGATTGCTAAAGCCAGACAATACTTGCTCGTTTTCAGCTTTTTCAGCTTCAAAGTCACCAATTTTTTCTGCAATTTCTAATGCTAATGCTTCGTTGCCCTTTTCAAGAGCTTGGCCTGCATACGCTTCATGTTCAGCGATTGATGCATCTACAGCGCTAATTTTACGCTTAGTTTGCATTTCTTTGGCCATTACTTCAGTAAGGCTTTTTTTAGCTCGGTGAAGTGCATTTTGCGCGTCTGCAATTTCTTGCTCAAAAATACGGATGCCATTTTTGTCTACAATTGCTTCGCCTGCTTCACGAGCGCCGCCACGTACTGCTGTAAATAATTTTTTTAAAATACTCATAATCTTAACTCCACTAACTAGCTATTAATCGTTTAAATACAAGGTCACGGCTTCTAGTGCATCGATAGCGTTATCGGCTAATGTCACTAGTTCGTGGGTAACGTCATCTAATGATGAATTTACCGACAGTGCACCAAAAATCGCGTATTTGTTATCGATTTTAGCAAATGCACTCAGTGGAATTGGCACGTTTAAACGTAGTAATGTTTCGTTTAACTCGTTGCGTAATTCACTCTTAACTTCATCTTCGTCAAACAAGTAGCTAATACATAACAACTGCTCTTGCGTTTGTGTAACAAAAATTGGAAGTTCATCATTTCCATCAACAATGACTTGTAAAACATCTTGCTCGCCTGGGTTGGCAATCAAGAAAGACTCAAAGTTAGCGCCTTCAGTTTCAAAAGAAGCTAATTTTATTGAAAGTTCATTTAATTCCATGTCTCTGCCTTTTGTCGTTTGACATATTATGTCTGAGTTAAGATTCTCATGGTCGACATATTATGTCAACCATGTTTTATTAGTTTTTATACAATTCGCTTTCTATTTGCCATGCAGTTCGGTAGTAATCATACAACTGACCAGACCCTAACCTATTGACCTCAATACTTTTAACTTGTTCAAAGTAGTGGTTAGGAAATACAAAACTTGCCAATAAATATTCTTTACTAATCCATCTTGATGGCACAGGCATAGCCGTCGCATCATTAATACGGCCACTGGCCGACTGCCCCATTTTAGTCGCTATAGTCCAGCCCCACTGCCCAAAAGAAGGTATGTTTTGCTGATACTGCTCAACATACTCAAACCCAGCAGCTTTAACTGTTTTAGCAATGCTTAAAAACGCTTTTTTAGCGTGATAAGGTGAGGTTGATTGAACCGCCATTGCGCCATCGGGTGCTAATAACTGCCGTACATGATTATAAAAGTAGTCACTGTACATTTTATTTAGATCAGGATGATTAGGGTCAGGTAAATCAATTAAAATAGTGTCGAACTGCTTAGATTGGTCAAGTAGCTTTTCAACTTCTAAAAATGCATCACCCACAATTATGTTGGCTCGCGAATCATGCATCGATTTATTGTTTAGCTGTAGCAATCGCTTATTGATGTGCTCTGGCGGCGTAAAGTCACCGTCTTTATGACCAAATAAATTGAGTAGTTGCGCGTCTAAATCTATTAGTGTTACTTCGCTTACAGGCCATTTTAAAACATCTCTAAGTGCAAGCCCGTCACCACCACCAATTATTAATACACGGTCGTGTCTGTTAGAGGCAAGCATTGCAGGGTAAACCAGCATTGAGTGATATATTTGCTCATCAATACTTGAGAACTGTAAACGCCCATTTAAATATAAATCTGTAATTGGCTGAGGTTGGTTTTTGCTTAATCTTTCGGTTAAAACTACGTGTTGGTATTTAGTTGCTTGCGAATAAATTACTTTATCTTTGTATAAAACATTACTTAGATTGTTCATCCAGCTACTGCCAAATACTAAAATAAAGCCAAATAATGCCAGTAATACTATATGGCAAACTAAAAGTGCCTTAGCAAAGCGCACATGGGTATGGTAGCGCCATAAAAACGCGAGCCCCGCAATGATATTAAATAACGCCGTCCACGCTGCAGCTTGCATTATAGGCATTGAGAGCATGATACTTACCCAAATGGCTGCACCAATACCAGCACCAATATAATCGGCACCATAAATAGTCCCTGCGTTGTTTTCTAAAAAACGGCCATAAACGTGCTGACGAATGCGCGCTATAAGCGGTATTTCCATACCAATAAATAAGCCCAGTATTAAACCAAAAACATAAGGTAGAAAACGTGACCACTCTTGTAGCTTTTGAAATACGTAACCATTAAGTACAACATCAGGGGGTAAATTAAAAATGCTCGAAAATAAATGAGGAAGAGAATAACTAACTGCTATTACACCCGCTATCGCTAAAATGCAGCCCATGCCAACCAAAGCAATAATGCTTTCTAGCCAAGCAAAAGCGGTAAATGCATCTTTAAACCAACGCGCTAAAAAGGCACCTAAGCCCATTGCTACAATCATAGTACCGATCATGGTGTAAATAGCGCTCTCTACCGAGCCAAGTACACGGCCCGCGTAATGAGACAGTAAGTATTCATAAATAAGGCCGCACCCAGCAAGCACGGCCATAACAGTAATAAGTAGTATATCGTGCCCAAGTAAGCGAGACTTACTTGGGGGAGTGTTGGTTGATGACACTGATTATGCGCCTAGTAATGTTGCCATAGTGATACCTACAGCAAATGATACTGCTGCAGAAATAGTAGCTACACCTACATTTTTTTGACGATTAACTTCATCGGAAATATCGCAACCAGATAAAATTATTTTAATTGTCACTAAGTGCAAAATAATAAATGCAACAAGGCTCACTACTGCGCTAATAGCCCAGTATAGTAAACTCGCATTAATATTATCAGCCGCATAAGGTGCAACACCCGTTGCTGCTGTAATAGCTAATGCACTACCGACTAAAAATCCAGCGTAACGAATACCCACAGCTAAGTTACCATCAACAATTGCTTGTTGTAGGCAGTCGCCACTTTTATTTGTACGTTTAAATAACTGCACTCGGTACTGGCTAACAAGTAGTAATACAACACTACCTATAATAAAGGCGGCAATTACAATTGGAAGACCATGCCAGCCGTCAGTAGCCACCCATAAAAGAGCTGAGCGAATAACGATAGCAACACTGACAACATGGCCAAAATCAATTATTGAAGCTGTAACGTTACCTTTAACGATTTCGTCGTGCAGGCTTACTTTACGAAGAGCTACTTTATCTTGAAAAAAGTGACCCAACTTAATCAGTACAATTGCTAATGCGCCATAAGCTAACATTTGTAGTGCTTCTTGTTGCAGTGTTGCAGCAAAAGCTCCGCTACTTACACCCGTTAATACAATCGCCAGTGCCACTAAGCCAGCGGCAAAGCTAATACCAAAAGCAAAGTTATCACGCTCTGTTATTTCATCATTTGCATGTAAGTTTGAAACCCAGCCTTTTATATATTTAAGGCTTACAAATAATAAAACAATAATTGCAAAATCAATCGCCAGCGCTTGCAGTGACCACATAGTTATTCCATTAAATTCATACATATTATTCTAACTCCAACTTTATTCTTTTACTTACCACGGCTCACGCCACGAGAGGTTCTGCTACCGCTATCACGCACCGATCCTGAGCTATTGCTATAACTGCTCGAACGAGAATAACTACTGCGGCTTTTTGCTGGCGTATAACTACTACGGCTTAAACCTGATGCACCTGTTTTTTTACTCGCATAAGGGCTTGTAAACTGCTTACCTTGGCGTTGGTATGTTTGGCGCGTGCGTGTTTCTAGCGCGCTTTGGGTTTTAATTTGTTTAGGGCTTGAATAACGCGAGCGGCCATAGTCATTGTAATAGCTATACTTTCGGCGCTTACTCCAGCTTCCATATTCAACACGATCAAATACATCACCTAAAATACGGTACATTCCGTACCATTGCCAAAAGCTAATACCGTTACTATTTGATTGCCAGTTACCATAGTTAGGGTTACCTACCATTTGGTTACCAACACCCTCACCTTCAGCTTGCTTACTAATTGCGCCTACACGCGCTAAAGTGCCTTTGGACATATCAGCTAGCATATTAATAGGATCGGTTAACGCATCAGAAAATAGCGTAGGTTTAGATGCATCACGCAACAAATCAATGCTATGTAACGTATCTTCGTAAGGAGGAATTAAGTAAGTTCCTTTAATATCTTTAAGTCGCTGTGTTAAGCCACTATAAAGTGCGCCTTGGCGCGTTGCATCAAGGGTAATTACATCAACAACTTTTGTAAGCTCTGGTTGTTGCTTTTTAAGAAGCTCGCCATATTCTTTAAGTAACACAGCATTGCGTACACTTCCATTATCGAGTGCAGTACCAAGCTGAGACAGCTCCGTATCTACCTTTTTAATAGACTCTTGAATTGTTTGTTGCAGCTGCTCTTCTTTCGATTGACAACCCATAAGCACTGCGAACAAACAAAACAGGCTTATAAGTTTCCAAGCTTTAATATTCGACATTCATGTCACCTGATTTACTAAATTAACTCAGGTAGTTTTACACAGGTCACTTATTAAACCAAGAATGAAATTGCAACAAAATGAGAAGAAACGTGGGACTCTGTAATCAGGGTCTGATTTATTGAGAATTTAGTGAAAATATTAAGCTATATAGTAAGGTTAGAATTGAAGTTTAAGCGTTATAAGGGGGTATTTACAGTGATTTTAGCGTCTGGAGTCGCTTCGCTCGCCCTACGTGATGGTGTAGATGTGAGTGT
>NZ_PJBR01000085.1:0-18874 GCF_002863625.1 Pseudoalteromonas sp. MelDa3
ACATGCAGCATCAGGTACGCTGGGCTCTGGAGCAGGCAAGAGAGTTAGATTATCATTTTTAAGTATTATTTTTAAATCTGTAGGGCTACCAGAACAATACCATTTGGCTAAATTTGTCATGTGGCTAAAAGCAGAAGGGATATTAGACAACGTAAAAACTTACATCAGCCTAAACTCTAAACAAAAGGAAGGCCGCAACTCTTGGGAGTATGAGCTAAAAAACCTTCATGTTTCACCTCTTATTGGTAATGCCTTACTAAGCTCTCTCCCTGGTTATGCCAGTGATGCCAAAGAAGTAAGAGATATGATACGTTCGCAATATCAAGTCGTTACGGATATTAGTAACGAAGAAATGGTTACTGCGATTATGGATGCCCTTGCCATTGATGGTGATCTGCCATTAACACTTGTCGTTCTCGATGAAGTACAACAATATATTGGCGACAGTATTGAAACAGCAATGGACGTTCAAGAATTAGTTGAAACCTGTGGTGATGATGGCCGCTTAAACTCCAAGTTATTATTTATTGGCACAGGACAAAGTGCGCTATCTGGTACTGAAAACTTGCATCGATTGATGGGACGTTTTCAAGTTAACGTTCAATTAGAAGATACGGACGTAGACTCGGTTATACGTAAGGTAATTCTTCAAAAGAAAGAAACTGCCCGCCCACAAATCCAAACAGTTATTGATAACGAATTAGGTGAAATTTCACGCCATTTACGTGGCAGTATTATTGAGCACAATAAAGAAGATGAAAAATGGATGGTTGCCGATTACCCATTACTACCTGTGCGCCGTCGTTTTTGGGAGCGAGTGCTTCCAGCACTTGATAAAACAGGCACAGGCTCACAGTTACGTAACCAGTTACGCGTAGTACACGAAGCAACAAAAGTAACCGCAGAGTACCCTCTAGGGTATGTTGTACCAGCCGACTACATATACGATCAAATTGCCACTAAATTGCTTAATAGCGGTGTAATTGGTAAAGATATTTACGAAACCATCAGCCGCTTAAAAGGTGGTGATAATGACCAAAAATTACAAGCGCGTATCCTTGCTCTTATATTACTGATAAGCAAACTACCTAACGATATAGAATATGGCATAGCAGCAACTGCTGATGCCCTATCTGATTTATTACTTGAAAACCTGCTAGAAGGCAAACACGAACTTCGAGCTAAAGTACCTAAACTACTAGCTCAACTGGTTGACGATGGTTTGGTAATGCCAATGCAAACAAATGCGGGGGAAGAATACCGCCTGCAAACAGTAGAAAGCCAGCAATGGTACGATATGTATCGTCAGCAAGAAAGTGAGTTAAAAAGCAATCCACAACGTCTAGAAGTATTTCGCTCCCAAGAAATTCAACAATATGTGCGTAAACAAGTAGCACAAGCGAGAATAATTCAAGGTGATGTTGCTGAACCGCGAACTATTAACTTAGAGTTTGGTACTGAGTTACCAAGTGATGCCGATAAAAAGCTATATGCATGGGCCCCAGAAGTATCTGAAAAGCAATTTAACGATCTTGCCCGAGGTGCAAACCCTGATACAGCTACTATTTATATATATGTTCCAACCACTCAACGTGACGAACTTCGTAAAGCCATTGTTGAATTAAAAGCGGCAGAAACCACCATTGATGTGCGCGGCACAGCTAAAACCGATGCAGGTAAAGAAGCCTACGCAGCAATGGAATATCGTTTTAAAGAAGCTGACCGCACTAAAAAAGCGATATTAAAAGATATATTTAACCAAATCCAAGTACAGCTTGCTGGTGGTCAAGACGTTGAAGGCGAGTCTTTAGCCGAGCAAATTCAAAATGCAGGTGTGTTAGCATGCCAGCGTTTATACAGTAAATTTAAAATGGCTGACAACAAAGGTTGGGCAAAAGTATACAGCCGAGCCAGTACTCAAGGTGACCCGAATGCATTAGAAGCCATTGACCACAATGATGAAGCAGATAAACACCCTGTATGCTCTGAAATTAAACGCTTTATCGGCTTAGTTAAAACGGGTAAAGAAATTATAGAACACTTTAAAGATGCGCCTTATGGCTGGGGTAAAGATACGATTGAAGGTGCCCTTTTTGCCATGGTAGCTGCCGGAGTGCTCAATGCAAAAGATGGCCAAGAGCGCGCTGTTGATGCTAAAAACTTAGATAGATCTTCAGTGACCCAAACTAAGTTCCGTCCTGAAAACGTCACGTTATCAAAAGTACAGATAATAAAAGTACGTGGCTTAATTAATGCACTACTCCCTGAAGGGCAAAACTGTGGCTCAAATGAAGAACAAAGTAAACTGCCAGTTGCTATTGCAAACGCAAAGCTAATAGCACGCAGTGCCGGTGGTGAAGCGCCATTGCCATTAGCACCAAATACTACAATTCTAACTAATTTAGAAATGTACAATGGTAACGAACAGTTACAACAAGCGTATGATGCTAAAGACGAAATCCAAAGTCAATTTACTCAGTGGCAAGAACAAGCTGATCTCGCAAAACTACGAATTAACCAATGGAACGAACTGAAAAACGTTGCTCTTCGCTGTAAAAATTTAGCGATTTACAGAACTATTGAACAACAGATGGAATCAATTGTATCCAACCGTAGCTTGTTAGTTGAACCTAGCCCTATTAGCCCACTACTCAAACAAGCAGAATCAGCATTACGTGACGCCATTACAGCGAAACTATCTGAATATGAGGACGAATTCAATGCATGCCAACGCGACTTAATGGATGACGCTAATTGGGCCAAGCTAGATGAAAGCAAAAAACAAGTACTGTTAGATAAACGCAGTTTAGCCTCAGTGCCTATCGTTGATTTATCTTCATCGGCAGCGGTATACGATGCTATTGAAAATACAAATTTTGAGCAGTGGAATGACCGCATTTCAGCGCTGCCAGGTCGTTTTGATGCAGCCCTAAAAGATGCCATTAACGAACTTGCACCAAAAGTAAAACATATCCGCTTAAATAAGCCGATGATCGAATCAGAAGACGATCTTAAAGCTTGGCTAACAGACGTTGAAACACAACTTCGTTCAGAGCTGGCCAATGGCCCTGTGGTACCTAGCTAATAAGCTTGCTAAAGGAATAAGAAATGAGAACTCCATTAGATAAAACATTACGTGGCAAGCTAGAAAAAACAGTAGTAAAAGCCCGTGATACCGTTGAAATTGCAGTAACTGAAGCACTTACTCGTTTAGGTATTGGCGATGGCAATGCACCGAACTATTTAAGCGAAGCAGAACGTAAACTCAGAACGCGTTTACGTGCTCACGGTCGTCAATTAGGTGATGTGTTAAATCGTGATACAGGCAAACAAGAAACAGAGTTGCTCGCCAACGAAATGGCGTACGAGCATTGGCATCGTATGTTGTTTGCGCGCTTTTTAGAGCAAAGTGACTTGTTAATGTACGACCAACACACCCACGTAACCCTTGATGAGTGTTTTGAGCTAGCTGAAGAAGAGCCAGATGTTAAAGACGGATGGGAATTAGCAGGCCAATTAGCGCAAAAAATGTTGCCGCAAATATTCCGAGCAGATTCGCCAGTATTTGAAGTAAAGCTGTCAATTAACCATGTTAATGACCTAGAAGAGCTTATAGCTACGCTTGATAAAGAAACTTTCCAAGCGTCTGACGCTTTAGGTTGGTGTTATCAATTCTGGCAAAACAAAAAGAAAAAACAGGTTAATGAATCTGGCGTAAAAATTGGTGCTAAAGAATTAAGCCCAGTAACTCAGTTATTTACCGAGCCTTATATGGTGAGCTTTTTACTCGACAACGCACTAGGTGCTTGGTGGGCAAAACGCCGCTTAACGCAAGACGACTTAGCGACTGCAACCAGTGAACAAGAGCTGCGAGATCTAGCGTCTATTCCCGGCGTACCGCTTGAATATTTGCGTTTTATTAAAGATGAAGACAGTGGAGTATGGAATTCGGCGGCAGGTGATTTTGATAAATGGCCAAACGATTTAAGTGAGTTTAAAACCCTCGACCCATGCTGTGGTTCAGGTCACTTTTTAGTCGCTAAGCTCTTAATGTTAGTGCCGATACGTATGGAACTAGAAGGGCTAACTGCAAAAGAAGCAATTGATCTAGTATTAGCTCAAAATATTCACGGCCTAGAGCTTGATCAACGCTGTGTAGAACTGGCTGCATTTGCCTTAGCGCTCGAAGCTTGGCGTTACCCTGATGCTGGCGGTTATCGCCAATTACCTGAGCTACAACTTGCTTGTTCTGGTATATCGATTGAGGAAGCACAAAAGGAATGGAAGAATCTCGCTAAAGACGATGTAGTACTTCAAGATGCTATTAAATGGATGCAAAAAACGTTTAAAGATGCGCCTACTTTGGGGAGTTTAATAGATCCAAATAAATCATTAAAAGAAGGCGAGCAAAAACCTTGGGAGTTTTTGCAATCTGCCTTGAAAAATAAACCTGTTGCAAGTAAGGAGGCTACAGCTGTAGCGCAAGGTTTGGCAAAATCGGCAAATTTGCTAGCTGATAATTATCAGTGGGTTATTACAAATGTACCTTATCTACTCAAAAGAAAACAATCTAACTTGTTGGGGGAGTATTGTGGTTGTTATTACCCAGACGCTAAAAATGATTTAGCTACTGTATTCCTGGAACGATGCATTGATATTTGTTCTCTGAATGGTAATAGTAGCATTGTGATGCCTCAAAATTGGTTGTTCTTAGGTAGTTATAGTGCTCTACGTATAAAACTGTTGGAAGAGAAAAAATGGAACCTTATCGCTAGGCTAGGAGCGGGAGCATTTGAAACCATATCTGGAGAGGTGGTTAAAGCTATCTTAGTAAGCATCTCAAAAAACAACTCTGATGAAAATCATATTGCAACTAGTGTAGATGTTTCAAAATCTAAATCAACAGAGGAAAAACATCAGGCCTTGAAGTCGGATAAGTTAACTGCTTTTTCTCAAAAAGAACAGATCGGAAACGTAGATGCAATACTTACTTTTGGCAAGGTATCTACTCATCCTAATTTAGACTCTGTTTCAATTGCGCTAAATGGTATGCACGGTGCAGACTCGTTAAGATTTAGATTCAAGTTTTGGGAAGTATCTGCTTACACTAAATGGCATTTTTTTCAATGTACTAGTGATTCTATTAATTCATTTGGAGGAATGGAACATGTGTTTTATTGGGCTGAAGATGGAAAATTACATCGAGAGAACCCTAGAGCTTATGTGAAAGGCGAAAGTTATTGGGGTACACGCGGTGTGGTCGTTAGTATGATGGGGAAATTGCCCGCAACACTTTATTTGGGTCAGAAGTTTGATATCAGTTGTTCTCCTATTATACCATCAAATTCAGATGTTTTACCTGCATTATGGGCTTATTGCTCATCAAATGAATATAGTCGCAATGTACGCGAGATTGACCAAAGTTTAAAAGTAACCAATTCGACTTTGGCTAAAGTACCTTTTGAAATAGAAAAGTGGACAAAAGTAGCTTCAGAGAAATACCCTAACGGCTTACCACAGCCATACTCAGATAATGCAACACAATGGATTTTCCACGGCCACCCCTGTGCTTCAGTTGTCTGGGATGAAGAAACTAAAACAACCGTTATTAGCGAATTGCGCGAAGATGATACCGTTCTGCAAGTTGCCCTTGCTCGCTTATTAGGTTATCGATGGCCAGCCGAGCTGGACTCGGAAATGGAATTAGCGCCTGAAATGCGCGAAGTCATCACTCAAAATAATGTGTTTGATAGCTTAGTTGATGATGACGGCATTGTTTGTATACCTGCCATACGTGGTGAAAAGCCTGCGGTTGATAGATTAGAAGCCATATTACATGCTGCTTATGGTGATAAGTGGTCTGCGACCGTATTAAACAATTTATTGAAATCCGTTAAGTCTCGCGACTTAAACATTTGGCTACGTGATAAGTTCTTTGAACAACATTGTAAACTATTCCAGCATCGCCCGTTTATTTGGCATATTTGGGATGGCTTGCCTGATGGTTTCTCTGCCCTAGTTAATTACCACCAACTCGATTACAAAGGCTTAGAGCGCTTAATTTACACCTACCTTGATGACTGGATCAGTACACAAATTCAACTAGAAAAGGATGGTGATGAAGGCGCTGAAATACGCTTGGCTGCAGCTCGAAACCTAAGAAAACAACTTGAAGACATTTTGATTGGTGAAGAAGGCTTAGATATATTTGTACGCTGGAAGTCATTAGCGGAACAACCGATAGGTTGGAATCCAGACTTAAATGATGGTGTACGCTTAAATATCCGACCATTCATGAAAGCGAAAGATATAGGTAAAAAAGACGCAGGCATTTTACGCTCAAAACCAAACATTCATTGGAAGAAAGACCGTGGAACCGATGTAGCGTCAGCCCCTTGGTATGATTTAGGTTTAGAATATGGCGGCAAACAAGGCGACCGTATCAACGACCATCACTTAACACTGGCCGAGAAAACAGCAGCGAGAGATAAAGTTTAATGCAATTAATAGACTATTTAATTGAGCAGCTAAGAAGCTCTGCTAAATATAATTCAGCGGTGCAAGTTGCCCCGGCTGCTATTTTGTGGACTGACATTGAATGCCAGTGGAAATCTGCTATGCCGTTTATAAAGCAACATGTACCCGAACTCATTGAGTTAGGTACTTACAACCCAGAAGAGCGCATAGGCCCTGCTATATGGATTAAATGTGCTATAGCTGGAGTATTAGAAGACTGTGAATTACCTAAAGGTAAAACCCCGATAATTTATTTACCGGGTGTTGGCCGTAAAGACTTACGTGCAATAGAGCAATGCCCCGACGAACTGAGACCTTTAGCCGAATTGCAATACCGAGGCTGCTGGTGGGCTTACAACTCTGCAGGTAGGGATTGGAGTGTTGGCTCATTTTTAACCAACCCGCGTGTGGGATTAGAGCTTGATGTTGCCAAAGACAAAAAAACGCAAGAAGCCATACTCAATATTCTACCCGATTTACTTGAAACGCCAGCTGAGCAATTAAAAGGTAAAAAGCTAGAAGCCCAAGACTTTATAAGCATTGTAATGGATGACCCAGCTAAAGATATTTTAGCTTGGTTAAATAACCCTGAAGCAAAAAAACAAACTTGGGGTGAAAATAAATGGCCTGTATTTAAACAAGCCTGTATAAGCCAATTTAACTTTGACCCTGATGCAATAAGCGATATAAGCGCTATTACTTACAACTTATGTGAGGCTGAAGGCGAATGGCAAGCTGTGTGGGAACGATTTGAAGACACTGCACACAACCTGCCCTGTTTAGTTGAAAAGTTCAAAGCTATAACACCTAATGGTTTAGCATTTGAGGCCAGCCATTTTTTATCTGAAAATTTAAAAGATGAATCTGAATTAGCAAATAAATTAGCAAACATTATTAACCTAACGCCAGCCGAATTAAGGCAACAATTGACGGCCTTGTTTAAATTACACGAACAGCGTAAAAACTGGTTGTGGCAAAAGCTCGATATGTCGCCTTGGCTTAATATATTAGAACAGCTAGTAAGTGTTGCGCAGCATACTCAAATTAATTTTACAGGCCCAAGTGCTGAGGCAATGGCACAAACCTACAAAGAGCGTTTTTGGCAAGCTGATGCTGCTGCTATTAACGCAATGGCTGCTGCTACTGATTTAAACCAGGAGCAAGTAGTAGCTGATATTCTGGCAGTAATTTATACCCCTTGGCTTGAAGCTGTTACGTTGAACTTTCAACGCTTAGTAAAGGAAGAAGGCTACCCCGGTAAGCCAAGTAGTGCCGGTGAAATTAATGAGTCGACCGCGACGTATAACACCAACGGCCAAGCTGTATTTTTTGTAGATGGACTACGTTTTGATACTGCAAAAATGCTTGAGAATAAGCTTAGTAAATTAAACATAAATGTTAATTTAACAAGTAATTGGTGTGCCCTGCCCTCACTAACTGCAACCGCTAAGGCTGCCGTAACGCCTGTAGCCGATATTTTAAGTGGCGCACAAGAAAATGATAATTTTATCCCCCAGATAACCGAGTCTAACTCTGAGTTTAGCTCTTACCACCTGAGTAGCGCATTGGGTAAAAAGAATTGGCAGTTTTTAAAAGAGTTAGACACTGGTAACCCATCTATAAATGCATGGCTACAAACTGGCGATTTAGACAGTATGGGCCATAAGCAACAGCTGAAAATGCCGCGCTATATTGATAGCATATTAAATGATGTAGTCACCCGTATTGAAGGCTTAATAGTTGCTGGCTGGAAAAATATCCGCATTGTGACCGACCACGGTTGGTTATGGGTGCCTGGTAAATTAGCTGAGGCAAACATTCCAAAAAATCAGGTTAAAAAACGCTTAGCCCGCTGTGCTATTTTAAAAGACAATGTAAGCACTGACGAATTAAAAGTACCATGGCATTGGAACGAAAACGTGTCCGTAGCTATGGCTCCTGGTATTGCAGGTTATGTGGGTGGGGATTATTACAATCATGGTGGTTTAAGTATACAAGAGTGCTTAACCCCCGTAATTAATATAACAACACCTTAAGGTTTATTAAGTGGCTTCTAGACCCATTTTTAAAGTGACTAAGCCGTTTCCTTATGTACAGGAAGAGCTAATTGACTTTGAATGGCATAAAGGAATGGCAGCCACACAAAAGCAAAAATCTGTTCGCTCTTTACATAACGCTGCGCATAACTTGTTTAATGATTTAAATGTACTTGAGATCTCTACTAAAAGTGAGAGTACTTTGGGTGTAAGCCTAAGTGCTTTCAATTTGCTAGTTACATTAAAAAATGGTCGCGAGGTTCCACTAGAAAATATTTTTCATGCATCTAAAGTGTTTGAAAATGGCGGCCCTTTTAAAGAGCTTCTAACAATTCCGACACATGAAGTTAAACGAGATAGCCGTTTAGTTGAGAGCGGCTGTTTAACTGGCTTTTTTAGTAATGGAAAAACCTGGCCACTCACACCTAAAACTATATTTTATGATTGGATTTACATTAATGCTTTAAAGTTAAACAAAGAACTACACTCTCAAATTATTCAGTATAATGCGTTTACTGATATTGAGTTTAATCCTAAAAAAAGTGTTAATTGCCAAGCTAGAGCTGCAGCTTTGTATGTTTCTTTAGTCAACAATGGCATTTTAGAACAAGTTACTCGCTCTGCTGATGAGTTTATAGCTCACTTAAGCCAAAGCATCGAAAGTTGCGCCTCCCCTATACAAAAGGATTTATTTATTTAAATGGAAATTAATATGTTTGAAACTATGTTAAAAAAGACATTAGCCCTTTTACCCACCCCAGCTATTGCAGCTGAGTTTGTAGTAAATGAATTATCATTCGCTAACAAAAGCTCTCTCCTGGTCCGTAACTTTGCTAAATCCAGTGGTGTAAAATTAAAGGCTGAGATGCCACTATTGGAATTAGACAGCCCTAACATTCATTTTTCGACTTCAATGGCTCAAATAGGCACGCATCAAAATACTATTTCACTACGTCTTGAATTAATTGATGCCGTAATGACGCATTTCCAATTAGGCAAGTATGCGAATATTGATGATAAAAACCTTATTAAGCAGTTTTGCAAAGAGCGTGGAATTACTACATTAATACACTTTACAAAAGTAAAAAATATTAAAAGCATTTTGGACATAGGTCTTAATAGTAAAGATTATAATAACGAAATATCTAAAGGTCATATTTACAACGATGCTAATAGGTTTGACTACAGAACTCACATGATTTCATTATCTATATCCTACCCTAACGACAAAATGTTTTATAAATACAGACAAGCACAGCCAGAAGAAAATTGGGCTGTGTTAGAAATATCTGCTAGCGTTCTGTGGGAACTTGACTGCTTATTTTGCCCCACAAATGCTGCAAGCTCTTCTATAGCATCAGCAACTGAGGCATCCCTTTCAGGAAGTTTGGCATTAAAACAGCTTTTTAATAATCAACCTATCAATTTACGAGCTTGTGACCCTACTGACTCACAAGCTGAAATTCTCGTTAATAGCCATATCCCAAAAGAATATATCCGATCAATATGTTTGGATAAATCTATCGAGTTATTAGCGAATACCGATTTTCAGATCAATAATACTTACTTTCACAATCGACAGTATGCTCTTTCGCACTGCTTTAACTAAATCTCATTATAAGGAAATAATATGTCTCTATTTAGCTTTTTCTCAAGAATTAAAACGGACCCCAAGGCAGAAGCACAAGGTGAACAATACTTTCGCCAAGCTCTTCAGTATCATCAATACGGCAATCAAGATGACGCTATTTTATTCTTTACAAAATCACTAGAAGTAAGCCCAAACCATTCAAGCGTATATTTAAATAGAGCTGGCTGTTTCATGATTCAAGAAAGGTACCTTGAGGCGTATGATGATTATCGTAAAGTTATAGACATGGAGAAGAATAAGGAGTCAGTGGATATAGAAAGAACCACTCCGATGGCATTGCAAAATATAGAGCGAATAAAATTCTTTATCAGTTTCGAACAAAAAAGTGGCGATACAGTTAGACAGCAGCTCTCTAATGATGGCCTTAAGTACTTTGCCCAACGTTGGGCAGAAATACTAAGTAATCAGCATTTAGCCAATGATTTAGATTTAATAAAATATTTTATTCTTGAGGAAATAAAAGAACTTGAGGAAATGGGGGGAATCCACCAGGAATATGCTTTAAATTGCGGGATTAATCATTCTGAATTTATAAAAGTCACTGAGAATAATAATACTGGAAAAGCATTTATATTTTTTAAAAGTATTTTATGTTGCTTCAGCCGTGACCCTCTCAAGATGTTTGAAATTAGGACTGCAATACTTAATAAATTGATTTCATTAAGTATTACTTCTAATTCCGGCAATAATATCAGTAATCAAAAAATCGATTACGATGGTGGAATGAGGCTTATTGAAGCTGAAGTCGATATAATGTTCATCGTTAAAAATGGTGAGGTTATGTATGTTAATAATGAAACTCCTCACCTGTATGAAATTGATAAAGATGGTGATATGAAGCTAGACGGCAGAGTGGTTAACTTTATCTTTAAAGATTCAAACGAAGTTATTGAGATATTTGTTGCATTTGATGATCAAGATTCGTATTCAATGTTTACAATGAATATGGGCCGAGATGAAAGATTAAACTATGTCGCTCAAGCTATTTTTCAATTTATGGGGCAAAATAATATTACCAATGTATTTTCAGCTACTGCGACATATTCGAGCCAATATCACTATACATTTAAGCTGTATAAAAAGAATGATAAGCACTTTATGATTAATAACAATCAATCTCAAGCCTATTTGATAAGTGAAAACATATATAAAAATAATAATGCTGATGATATTAAATCTGAGTTTTGGGGGATGGCATAAGCCAAAAATGTTGAATGACCTCTTGGTATACTACTGGATTTATAGAGGGTTTTAACCCCTTTATTTATGTGAATTAACCTTAGATTTGATATTTTATGACAGATGCAGAAATTACAAAAAAAGCGCTAGTTAAAGCTAAGGCAATGAAGAAAGCTCTTGCCAAAAATATGATTGATCATTTGCCAGAAGAAGAAAGTGCTGTATCTGTTTTTATGGCAGGCTCCCCTGGCGCAGGAAAAACTGAGACTGCTAAAAGTATCATTTCTCAATTTAAAAAAGAGCATGGGGTTGATGTTGTTCACATAGAAAATGATGAACTAAGAAAGGAGTTTGATGATTACAACGGGTTGAATTCACCTTTGTTTCAAATGCCTGCAACTATTTTAGTTGAAGCTATACATGATAGAGCTTTGAAGAAAAAAGTAAGCTTTTTGCTTGATTCAACACTATCTAGTTTTGAAAAGGCAAAATCAAATATAGAACGCTCACTTAAAAAAGAGCGCTATGTTTTGATTATATTTGTTTACCAAGATCCAGAACAGGCCTGGTGCCTAGTTAAGGCTCGCGAAATAGTTGAAGGAAGAAGGGTTCCACCTGAGGTTTTTGTAAATCAGTTTTTAGAGTCTCAACGTGTGGTCAGCGAATTAAAAAATATTTTCAAGGATCAAATAGATATAATCTTTATGGAAAAAAACCTTGATGGAACAAAAGAAAAGCCTTACTTTAATGTAAGTGACATTGACGCTTTACTTGGCAAAAAGTATAATCTCGCGTTCTTAGAGCGTATAGCCGGTATAGGTAATTCAACATAAATAGGAGTATGGCATGTTGGTTCAATCTCGTGAAAAAGTTAAGTCTACGCCTTTTTCTGAATTTGTACGTAACGGTTCAGCGAAAGAAAAGAGAAAGTTTTTCGACAAAGTAATTAAAGAAACAGTAGCTGTTCAACGTGCGATGATCGAAGAATCAAAAGCTTGTAGATAGTTAACAAACAGATTTATTATGAAAGCCGTTCAAATAGAACGGCTTTTTTTATTTAGATAAGGTTTATTAGTTTAGAAACGATTTAGGCATCTCAGGTAACGTAGTCTTCTAATTCCAAGCCATGCACCCCTAATACATCATCAGCAAAACACTCTGTACCACCTTTGCTCAACACTAAAGTGTCTGACATTAAGAGTCTATATTCTTCAAACTCTTCTAATATGGTTTGCTCGGCAATAATGGCTTTATCAAGAGTTGTGAGGATACTAAACTGATCTAAAATTTCGGTATTATCTTTCTCCAAACGATAAAAACGTTGTTTAACGCCTTTTGTTGTTATGCCTACTTTATAAAAAATGAGATGCTCTGTTCTTAGTTGTAAATAATATAGATAACAAGGGGTATCAGGGTCTTTATTGTCTAAGTTTCTAAAATATTCAGCACATTTAGGACAACCTGCACCATGTTTATGATCATGGGCCGTTTGCAGAAAGTCACCGTGTGTAGAACAGGTAATGATAACCTTATCCCTGATAGTATTATATTCTAATTTAGAATAGTCATATTTATCAGCATGTATTTTTTTACAATCTTTAAGGTAATTTTCTAAAGTTAGTTTTGTTGAATCAACATAGCAGTCTCTACATCCATTGCCCTTTAAGTGTTGAGAAGCCATTTGTTCAAAGATACCATGCTTATAGCATTCAATTTTTAGTATGCTATTAGTCCCATTACAGTCAACGTACTGATAGCCATATCTTCCTCTATGTACTGCAGTAGATCTTTCTGTAAACTCTTCAGTCTGCATATTACGTTGAATGCTAGTACATTCTGGACACCCTACACCTCTAAGGTGAGCATCAATTTTTTGTTCAAACCTTCCATGCTCTGAACAAAAAACAACTAATTTACCATCTGGATTCTCTTCCCTATCTTCAACATAACTATATTTGAAGTTATGGACTTCATGCGCTTTTGTCAGTATGACATGATGAGGGATTCTCCTTTTTTCCCTAGAAGACTCTAAGCCACAAATTGGGCACCCGGATCCTCTAACATGCGATGCCGGTGATTGATTAAAGACACCATGCAATAAACACTTTATGCTAACCTTCTCATTAAATGATGAATATTCAACAAGGTCATATAAATACTTATCACCATGAGCTTCCTTAGCTCTTTTTAGAAACTCTTCATACTTTACCTTTCCAGAGTCGGTAGACTTAATAACCCCACATCTAGGACACCCTTTTCCACTTTTATGGCTACCAGGGGTTTGTTCAAAATCACCATGTTCCTGACACGTTATTATTACTTTTTTATGGTTATTTATATATTTTGTTTTGTCATAATTCCATTTGTACTCATGTATGAAGTTTGAGCTTCTAATAAATTCAGCTGTAGAAGAGGCGTTATTTTTACCACGTTTAATAGCGGCACATTTGTTACATCCATAGCCTTGCAAATGTAGTATTGGCTTTTGATTAAATGAGCCATGCGTAGGACAAGTAATTAATACTTTAACTTTTGATGAGACATAAATTGCTTTTTCATATGAGTAGTAAGATCTATGCTTATTATTAGCTCGGTCTATAAATTCAGCTGTAGTGTAGGTTATTTTTTCATTAGCACAGAGTTTGCAACCCGCCCCAGCTAAGTGATTATGTGGATTTTGTGAAAAATCCCCATGCTGTTCGCAGGTAATTATTATATCTTCATGTGACTTAGTAAATTGAGTTTTTGAATAGTTATACTTATTTTTATGGGCTATTTTTGCTCTTTCTATAAATACACTAGCTGATAACCTTGAAGTGGAGTTATCTATTGCACATTTATGGCAACCGGAACCTTCAAGATGCTTGCGAGGGGTTTGCAAGTAATCTCCATGTTCTGGGCAGGTTATTATAACTTTTGTTGTATTTCCTTTGTAAGCGACTTGCTTATAATCAAACCTATCTCCATGGACCTTTCTAGACTTTAATTCAAATGTTTTGGAAGCTGCTTCGATAGTTTTTAATGCTGTATTTTTGTTTCCACATTGTTTACACCCACTACCAGCTAAAAAATGTTGAGCTCTAATTTCAAACAAGCCATGTTCAGAGCACACTACAGTTACTTTATTTTTGGCTCCTGTATAATTTACTTTTGATAAGTCATATTTGTTGTCATGGACCGCTATAACTTTATCTAAATACACTGAGGACGCCTTCGCTAATTTAGCTTTGTTTTGGACCTCTTTTGAACATTTAGAACAATGGTATTTAAAATGGTTTGATGGCGTTTGTTCAAAATCACCATGGTGTTTACACGTAATAGTTAATTTTATATTACTACCAATATAAGTAGACTTATCATAAGAATAAGTATCGCCATGTATAGATTTTGCTTTATTAATAAAACTTAAAGTTTTTTCATCCATGTTAGAGCCTTAAAGGAAATAGAGACCAAACCATTGTAAAATACATTAAAAAACAGACTGGTTTTTAATGTGCGTAGCTATCACTTCAGCCTGGTGTTTTTTTATTTTAGTTAACTCACTTGAGTGTTCACCACGAAGAAACAATAAAATTATTGTGTCATCGAGTGCCACATCTAATAGCTCACTAATCTCTTGCAAATCATCTTCATCCATTGAACGCTTAAATGCGTCTGCTTTTTTAGATAAGTTATATATACTAAACACACTCGCCATAACTCGCTTATCAGTCGTAGCCTCACCACCGCCTGGGTTAACCACTTTATTAAACTCTAACTGTTGGTTTTGATCTAATAATGACATGAATTCTATTGTTCTACTTTTTGCACAGCTTGGAGTGTAATCATCATAAGTAACGCCGTTTACCCATTGTGCCTTTATCCAATTCTGATGTTCACCTTTAAGGGCTCTACCCTGCTTACGGTGTGGACCATCATCTTTTAAAAATTCAGCCTTAATTAGAGCAATAGCCTCAAGCAGTAAGGGGTTTTGGGTGTATTTTGAATAATCGTAGTCCGGTATAGCTAATTTACCTGGAACGGCTAGATAACTTTGGGTTAAATATGTTTGAGTGTCATCTTTTTTTCGAGAAGAGGCGGTATATTCCTTATTTGGTAGTATTTGAACACCTCTATCAAAACCTCTTACTTCGTATTTAGCACAGATATCTTCAAAAACTGCATGTAACCCTTTGAAATCACTTTTGTCACTATTTAATTCAAGGTGATTAAGTAAGTCGCTATAAGCTTTAATAGCATCAAGGTTCGTATAGTGTTTGGCAAGTGTATTACTGTGATAACCGCAAGCACGACCAATATTAGCCTGGACAATTGCAGCAATATTAGCAATCGTACTGTCCCAAGTATTAATGAGCGTGCTTTTCATCTCTTGACCAAAATTAATACCAGCTCTAAAGCCTGCAACAGTAATAGCGATAACTTTGTCATCGAACATTGCTGCTGCTTCATATTCACGTTTAAAATCGTCAATACTTGCTAAATCACTCTCCTCAACACCCACCAGCTTTTGGCCAATAACCATTATTTGCTCTTCGGCTATACCGTTTTCTAGTAGGATATTTTTTGCTAAATTAGCCTGGCTACTAGGAACCCTAATCAATGACCATCCTGATGAGGGATGCTCTTTGAACTGCCTAATAAAACGCTTACGTAGTAAAGAATCATCACAAAAATTACGCTGCTCTTCTGTTAACTTTACTATTTGATTATTGCGGTGCATCTCTCTGATGCCTAAATACTCATCGCTTGTTTTATGGAAAACGAGACTGGTTTTAAAGTCGTGACGAAGAATCGAATCTGCACCTGCTGAATAAAGCGCGCTAAAAGGTGTGGCTGAAATAAAAGCAATTTTACAGTTTGTATTTTCTTTTTCGAGATACTCAAAAACCTTGGCATACCTTACGGCCTCTGAGCCGGCTCCATAATGACACTCGTCTATTATAATGAGTTTGGGTGGCTGGGCTTTAAAGTTGCTTGAGAGTGCGAAATTCATATTAGTAAAGTTACTCACAACAACATTATTACATTTAGCAAGATCTTGCTTAGCCTGCTCTTGGAGTGACAAATCGGCCATAGTGACCAAATAAAGTGTATCTTTTAATTTTGAGCGCTCACAAATATCTATATCTGATAAACTCAGCCTTTGTAATGCAGCTAATGCTAATGCGATACCAGACTTCCCTGATTGCATCTCAGCGGTTATAACAACAGCACGACTACCCTGTTGAAAATGAGAAAACGCTCTCTTTGCTGCATGTTGTTGATGTTCGAAAGTATCACTAGATACTATTTTCTCTAGATACTCTCTGTGCTTTTGTGCTTGATTCATAAACTTTACTTCACTGAAAACTGTGATTCGTCACTTAAAGCACCTGATTTTTCAGGTAACTCATTATGAGTCTTTTTATCTAGTGTTCTATCTAAGTCATATTCACCGCGTTTATATAAAACAAACATGGTATCGTCATGTGGAATATCGAAATAATCACACATGTCCCACACATCCTTTTCTGTCATGATCGTTTTGGTAACTTTACGTCTTGATATGTTATAGATACTAAAAACAGTTGCAGTAACTGACTTATTTTCAGATAGCTCTCCTGAACCTGGCGCTACAACCCTATTAAACTCAACATATTCATCATTATCTAACATGCTGGTAAGCATTATAGTTCTATCTTTTTGAGGTCCATCCACGCCTGCTTTCTGGGCGTTATCGTAGCTATCGCCATTAACCCACTGAGCTTTTATCCAGTTTTTTTTCTTACCGCGCATTGCCCTACTGCCTTTAACAGACGGAGCTCCATTTTTAATAAATTCTTCTCGTAATACTGAAATAGCAGCTAAAAGTAGCTTATCTTGTGTATGTTGTGAAAAGTCATAGTCTTGGTCTAATAGCCTTGCTGGGACAGCTACATAATGATCCGTTGCGAACGTTTCAACATCTCCAATAGGTCTACGTTTTTTATATTTAATTGTAAGCCCTACATCTAAACCATTTACTTGATGTTCTTGACATACTTCTTCAAAAAACTCTTTCAGGCCTTCAAAATCAGATGCAGCATGATCTGAACAATTACGTTCTAAATAATCCAATATTGCCCCATATGCTTCAGCTGCATTACCATTAGTGAAATGCATTGAGGTATTATTGCCATGATAACCACAAGCACGCCCTACATTCGCTTGTACAACAGCAGCAACACTAGCTACTGTGCTATCCCAGGTAGAGATAAGGTTATTCTTCATTAAATTACCAAAGTTTATTCCCGCACGGCACCCTGCAACTGTAATCGCGACCAACTTTTCACCAAACAATTCGCTGTCTTCAAATGCTTTTTTAAACCTATCAATTGTAGATAACTCATCTTCTGGCACCCCTGAAAGCGAATTTCCTAGTATGTAAATGTTTTCTTCATCTACACCTTGGGAAATGAAGTACTGCTTTGCATCCATTGCTGTACCGGCAGGAACACGAACTAATGACCAACCCATACCTTCATGTGCATTAAATTGCTGCATAAAACTTTTGCGATGAGACGAATCAACTAGAAAGTTTCTTTCGTCATCATTTAGATTATGTAGTCGGTTATTTTTTAGCATTTCACGAACACCGTAATATTCGTTACTCGTTTTATGAAAAACTAATCGCGTGCCAAAATCACGCCGTAAAATAGAATCTTTAAGAGCTTGATCTGCAAGTTGAGCTGACTCTTTTAGTAGCTTATCGTTATGATCCTCCTCTGCTTCTGAACTAATTTCTAAAGCTTCTTCATATTCAGTCTCTGCACCATATAAAGCACCAAAAGGTGTCGCAGAAATAAACACGACTTTACAAGAGTCATTTTCTTGTTCTAAGTAGTCAAATACAGTGCTGTAACGTATACCTGTTACGTTAGAGCCATAATGGCACTCATCAATGATGATGAGTTTCGGAGGATTGCCCTTAAAATCAGTTTCTAAAGATTTTTCAAAATTAACAAAATTACTGACCACTACATTTTTAGCAAGCCTTAAGTCATCTTCAGCTTGATCCCTTAAAGCTGTATCTGGCATTGTGACAAGGTATAAGGTGTCTTTAAGCGAGCGCTTTTGGCAAATGGTTTCATCATCTAGGCTCAAACGTTGTAGACAACATAAAGCTAAAGCAATACCCGATTTACCAGCTTGCATTTCTGCGGCTGTAACTACGGCTCTAACATCTGCAGAAAATGCATCAAATGTTTTTGTCGCGGCATTTACTTGGTGACCATGTAATACGTTACTACTGAGGATTTCTTGGACTTTTTGGCGATGTACGTCAGCTTTATTCATAAAACTAACTCCTTGTTAAAATTATGCTGATTCGAGGGTGAGTCTATTTAAATCGAATACTATTGCTTATATTCAATAGACTTTTTCTTATTTTGCCACTTTTTATATATTTAGCAAATCTAAATACGGTAAACTATTGATAATAGATAATTAACTTCAACATTCGTTAACTCATTGA